>JAJHQS010000024.1 GCA_020833225.1 Desulfurococcaceae archaeon | reverse complement strand
GACTTTATGCCAAGTACATCTAAAGCCTCATCTATTTTCTTGACAATGTATTCGTCAAGTCTGTTAATAGCTACGTCGCGAATATAGAACATGGAGTCATATAGCCACTCGTCAATAAGGTAGGGTAGGAGTTTTAATAAGTAGTCGAGTAATTCTCGCCTAGCTAGGTGAAGAATAAACTCCGCGTCGAGAAATATTGGAGGAACCCCTGCCGTGTACCATGCGCAGGTGTAGATTATTGCGCGGGGGACAGATAGTTCAGTTCTAGGTGTTGGGAGAGTTCTTCCATAAATTTTCCACGAAACGCGCTCTCTCGTGCTGGGGATAACTAGAGATATATTGTGTATTACGTCAATATACCTAGACGCCAAGTTCCGGTATATCTTAGTTGCTTCATCTATGAAGTCTATCACTTCAGCTGGCACTTCGCGTGGAGGTCTATTAACGCCAAGTAATATTTGCTCTTTAACCTTAATGTAGTCTTTAAACGGCACATCGTATCTTACAGCTGATTGTACAGTAGCCGTGCTATAGCCAGCGTATCGTTCAGTCATCTTGTCCACGAGTTCTGGGTTGTTAAGGCCTCCTCTAAACGGTGGTATGCCCATACCCACTATAGGCTTTACCTCAATACCCTCCACGCTTGATAATTTATAGAGCTCATTAATGGCATATGTGACAGATAGTGCTGAGGCTATGTGTCCGCTCTTAACTGCTGCATCGCTCTTGCCGATGAATACTCTTAGTGTACCTACTTCAATGCCGTGTTCTCTAAGCACTTTTAAAAGCGCCATTACGTAGTCCTGTATATTGACGTGTCTATAGGTGTCTTCAATCAGTGGGATTAGCTGTACTGACTCAACAGCTACTTTAAGCTCTTTACGCATAATCTCCTGCTTCTTTATTATTAAGCGCTGAACCAGCCTAACTACCTCTACGTCCTCGACCATTGGTAGGATCAGCCATTTAACGGCCTGTGTGCCAGCTAGCTTGTGAGAATAGTAATTCGCTATTAAACCAGCCTCTATTGATAAATCAACTCTATCAAACTCCTCGAGAGAGGGGTTTGGAATCCTAGGTGTAACGTAGAATCCCTCACCCACCGGCAAGCCGAGTTCATATGCGCGCACTACAATATCCTTTGGCTGCGCGTAGGGAGTAAGTTTACCTTCATAATCACTCATGACCTCATCACAACCATACATAGTATAGCCTTGAATAGCCTCATCTACTTCTTGCTGAGTAGTAATTTTCACAGTGGAATCTGGATGCTGTGTACACATTAATCTAGGTATATATAACACTACAAACACCCATAGTGAGATAGATAGAACAAGGCAGGGGTTAAATAATAAAAATAGTAGAAGCTAGTGTTCAAGTCGCTTCTCCGAGAAACGGTCTCAGCTATCTCTAAACGCTTCATTAGAGCACTAAAGGCCTAGCAGAACTAGACACGCCATCTGCAAGTACACTTATGATTTCACAACTCCTCCCATAGAAGCGTGAACTATTAGAAATAACCCTATTTAAAGAGGTATTTAAGGGAGATGCGGGCCCGCCGGGATTTGAACCCGGGACCTCCGGCTTAGGAGGCCGGCGCCCTATCCTAGCTAGGCGACGGGCCCTTTTTCAAACCTCTCAATTATTAGTAGAATTGTTAGGTGTAAAATACTTTGCTCTGTGTGTTTTATTGTTTAATTTGCCTTGTTTTTACATGAGAGTTCTCTTAGTGTTTCTAGGATTTTTTCAGGGCTTATTTTACTTGTGAGTTTTGCTGTAATGTGGTCTGGTTTTCCACCACCTCTAACTCCTAGTGGTGTTAGTGTTTCTACTAGTTTTCTCAAGTCTATTTTTAACTGCTCTGATAACTCTGGGCTTATTGCTGCTTCAAGCATATCTCCCATTACAAGTACTACTAGTAGTTTTTTCTTTAAAGATAACTCTTCAATTAGTGATTTTGCTAATTTCTCATCTTTAATTGGTAACTCTATATATGTAGAGTTTACTCCACACAGTGGTATTTTCTCTGCAAGGGCTTTTTCTAATAGTACTTTTTCTAAAACACCTCTATAATCCTCAATTACACTTAAAGCTCTCTTATAGTCTTCATATAGTTTCTTAATAGATGTAAATAGTTCACCATGCTTCACCCCAATAATTTCAAGTATGCGTTTCTTCTCGGCTTCAAGTTCTCTTAAGTGTTCAACAAGCCTAGTTCCAGCTATAAACTCTAATCTTACAACACCATCTTGTATTCTCTCAACACCAATAATCTTTACTCCACCAACTTCAGATGTATTAGTAAGATGTGTTCCAAAACAAGCTTGTGCATCTACACCTGGTATTTCAACAATCCTCAATATTGGAGTATAGACAGCCCCACCTTGATATATTCTAACACCATACCTTGACTCAGCAGTAAACCTATCTAGATAATTGAATTTAACAGGTATTCTATTATTAATAATCTCATTTGCCAACTTCTCTATTTTCTCTACTTCCTCTTCACTCAGCGGCTTATGGTGAGTTATATCGAGGCGAGCTTTACTAGTAGTCTTCTCAGCTCCAGCTTGCCACACGTGATCTCCGAGAACACTCCTAGCAGCAGCTAAAATAATATGTGTTGCCGTATGATGCCTCATTAATTTATAACGTCTCTCCCAGTTAATCTCTAATTCAACTTCATCACCAGGCTTAAAAACAGGTGTTTTCTCGAGGACATGTATTATGACATCACCAACTTTACCGACATATGTGATCTTGTAGACTTCACCACCATACTTTATAAAACCCTCATCATGTTCTTGACCACCACCCCATGGGTATGCAATAGTACTCTCAAGTACTACATAGTTATCTCTAACCCCGAGAACACGTGTTTTCAATTTCACTAAATATGGGTCTTCGTGGAAAACTCTACGAGTCTCAGGGTATTTCAAAGCCCACTCAACAATTAATTGTGGAAACTCATATTCCTTCTCCTTAATCAACTGTGTTGGTGAGCTATGACGTGATGCTACAATCGAGTAAAAGTCTGGTGGAATTTCTACTCGAATATTATACTGTGCTAATTTCTCAGCAATTATATCTGGTGGTATACCATGTGAATCGTAGATCTCTACAAGATCCTCGGTGGTAAAAACCCTCTTCTTCTTAACAAATCTCTCAACGATCTCTAAGCCTCGTATTAAGCTATTTATAAACTTCTCTGTCTCAACTTCTACGACATTAACTACGTAGTCCCTATGTCTCTCTAATTTGCCATAAATATAGTCACCTCTCCAATACTTAATCTGCTCTTCTACTAATTTCACAACAATATCTCTTAGCTCAGAGTGTTTAACGCCGAGCTTTAAGAGGCTTCGTAGAAGTCTACGTAGAACAAGTCTTGCTAAGTAACCCTCACTAGTATTAGATGGAACAACACCATCTGATAACATAAGTGAGAGTGTTCTCACATGGTCTAATACACTATATAAATACACAGCACTCACAAGTCTTCTCATATAGTCTTTAAAACCTGTTTTCTCAAGTAATTGAGCATATTCTTCTACACTACGATACTCAATATTACTAAGAACATAGACAGCTCTCTTTAAGACATCTTCAGGCGGTTCTTCGACACCCAGAATATTCTTATACTTCTCTACTAGGTCTCCATAAATAGCGTGAAAACCTGTTGGAGTACGTTTAGTTAACCATGTAATTCTCTCAATTCCATATCCACAATCAACTACGAGTAATGGGTTTAACTCATAACGTCCATTAACTACTTTATAAGCCATGTGAACTAGAGTAGCAACTTCAATACCATCAACAAGAACCTCTGGTGCTGGTCCAGCATTACCACCACCCTCCCACCAACCCTCTTTAAAAACCAAGTCATCTATTTCAAGCCCAATAGCCTCTGTAAAAAACCCTATAGTGTTCTCAAATATGCCCTCAGACCAGTAAATGATCTTCCCAGGCTTATTAAAAGCATGCATACCCCCCATTTCAAAACTCGAGAGGTGTCTTCCAAAAGTTAAACCAACATTATCAATATCTGTTAATCTTATTGAAGGCTGAACTATTACTAGAGGATTATGTGGTGGATCTATAAGACCCTCTGTTACAAGTGGTTGAAATACAACTATAGAAGCTATTGTCAAGTAGAGGTCATTTCTCCACTTAGCAACAACAGGGTATGGATCTACTACACCATGACCTCTTTTAACCAAGTACTCTATAAATCTCCTCCTTACATCACTTAAGTTAAGAGGTGATACTTTAGCATAGTTTTTATATAAAAACTCATATCTACTACAAGGCCTATCAGGACAAGTATCTCGAGGCACACGACTCCAGAAAAATCCACCACACACTTTACACTTATATCTCTTATAACCATACTCCTTCTCTAAGTACTTAAAACTCACTACTTCACTCTGATTCTCCACACACAAACACCAATAAATATCACGACTTAATAGACTTAATACTAGACAAATTACTCAGTATAAGTAAAATTAATATCTTTAATATATCTTTAATACATAAACTAATCTTAGATTTAGTAATTAGTATAGATTATACTACCCCCTACTTAAGAGAAAAATTTGAATTTAATGTTACCTTACATTTACCACGTATACTATTTCAGCCAAATAGTGATGCAAAGCCCTCAGCTAGTGCTTCTTCACTCAGCTCTTTACTCTCTTCTTTCTCCTCCCTCTTCTCTTCTTTCTTCTCCTCTACAGGTGCCTGTGTAGTCGTAGCTGGGGCTGCAGTAACCGCTGGCACTGGTGTTGCCATAGTTTGCTCTAACACTTTACCTATATCAATGTTCTTTACAGCTGCTACTAGAGACTTCACCCTAATCTCGTCTACTTCAATACCTGCAGCTTCTAAAACCCTCTTCAAATTCTCTTCATTTATCTCCTTACCAGCCTTGTAGAGTAATAGAGTCGCATATATATACTCTATATGCATCACCTCCTAGAGCACACACTCTTTGAATAAAATGTCTTAGTGGCTTTTAAATAATACTAGCCGAAGAGTGCTGAAAACCCCTCAGCTAATGCCTCTTCACTCTCTTCTTTACCCTTCTCCTCCTTCTCTTCTTTCTTCTCTTCTCTTTTCTCTTCTATTTTAGGCTGCTCTATAGTCTTTACTTTAAACTCTAATCCTAGTTCAGGGGCGTATTTAGCTATCTCTACTGCTAGAGCATATGTATCTATTAATGCTTTTCTAAATAAGTGTTCAATTGTCTCAGGCGCTATGAAACCTGTAGTAGTAGCTAGGGTTAATGCGTGAGTGTGTGCTTTTTGAATCACATAACTAAGAACCACTGGTTCTGGAACTATGAGCTCAACTGCTAATTTAAACGCGTCTATACAAGCACGCCTTATATTCTCTTCATATTCTGCTATATTAAGCTTTAATTTATCAACTGGTATTACTAATTTCCCGTCAACAGCACATTTAACTTTTAACTTGATCTCTTTGAGGGCTAATCCTAGCTTTTGTAGTAGACTAGCTAAATCTGGTGATATAATATCACCCTTCTTCGCGACAACAGTGTCTTTAGCCACGTAAATGACGTTACCTTGTACTTTAGTCGGTATTTTAAGTCTACTAAACACGCTGAGTACTGGTCCTGCAGGTAGACCAGTATTGCCTTCGGGAATTGTGATCTCGGCTTCTGCTATTTCGCCTGGACCATAGTAATCGTGTGTAATAATCCCCTCTATAATACTGGCGAGTTCAAATGGGTTTTTACTAGAATATATTAACATTATTTGACCAGTTAAGTGTGGCTCAAGCTCCTTCACAGGTAGACCTAATTGCTTAAAGACCTTTAATGCAATTTTAGGTTTAACAACTTTTACTACTGCAATATTATTTAACTTCTTCCTCACCATTTGAACATGTTTTGCTGGAACACCAGTTAAATCAGCAATGAGAAAAACCTTATACCTCTCTGTTAACTCAGCTATTTCTTTAGCCATTTCAAGCTTCCAGCTAGGTATTTTCCTATGTTTACTCACAGTAATACTCATAATTAAACACCTCTTAGAGCACTTCTATAGGGATACCCATAGTTGTCTTTACATATATTTGCTTGATATTAGCACTACCAGCAGGTAGTTTACTCTCAATTAGCGATAAAACTGCAAGGGCGTTTTCAACAAGGTCTTCTGGTGGAAGATCCTCTGTCCCGATAACAGTCATTATCTGAGGTTGATCTTTAATTCTAACTAACACAGTATTCTTATACCTAGATACAAGAGCTTTTATATTTGCCCCTGAAGGCACTGGTATAGGTACTTTTCCACGAGGTCCTAGAGCTGGTCCTAAAACACGTCCAACAACACCCATCAACTCCGACTTAACAAGAATCCAGTCACATGTAGAAGCAATTTTCTTAGTCTGCTTTTTAGTTAAGTTCTTTAAGTCACTGCTAGGTATTATTAAATATGCATTAGCCTCTTTAGCTGCTTCGAGGAAGTCTCCATCACCAATTACACAGATTTTTGCTTCTCTCCCCCTACCTTTAGGCAAAAACACTGCTTCTCTGATCTTCATAGATTGAGATTTTAGATCAACATCTTTTAATGTCACTATAAGCTCTACACTTTGTTTAAAATTCCTCTTCTCACCGTTTTCAATTGCTTTTCTAATTGAATTTAAAAGCACATCTCTACCAGGTAGAGGCATAAACTCACCAAGTACACTCTTTAACTCTTATTCCACTCATCTTCATATCTCTTTATTAATTCATCATAAAACCCCTGATCTATTAATCTCACTACTTCCCTGGGATCTTTGCCCTCAATAGTTACTCCAACTGCACGAGCTGTACCTAAAATTGTTTTAACAGCAGATTTAAGCGTCTTAGCTGACAACTGCTCTTTCTTAAGAATAGCTATTTTAATAATATCTTCGAATTTTACATCTCCAATTTTCTTGTGAGCAGGGTCTCCAGTAGGTTCTTTAGCACCCGCAAACTTCATAAGTAAAGCTGTTGTTGTCGGTATTCCAACTTTTACTTCAAATTTCCTATTATCAGTGTCTATTGTAACCTCTACTGGTATTGGTAATCCCTCATAGTCTTTTGTCGCATTGTTAATAGCATTTACCACTTCTACTACGTTGACTTTATATGGTGATAAAGCGGGTCCTATTGGTGGTCCAGGCGTGGCTTTACCGCCCTCTATAATGAATTTTAACGTCTTCTTAACCATACTTTACCTACCCTTCTTCTTCACATAGCTAATAGGGACTGTTATTGGTATTGAGAAAGCAGCCTCTAATATATTTAAAGTCACAACATTCTTACTTTTATCAACACTAACAACAACAGCTTTCATGCCTCGAAACGCCCCTTTAACTATCTCTACTTCTTCACCAGCACTGATTTCTTCAATAACAGCCTTAGGCTTAATTAACTCAGTAACCTCGCCTAATGGTACTTTTGGAAATCTCCCAGCTTTAACATATTTTACACCTAAAACCAGCGTTGGTACTATACTAGGCTTTATTGTCTCAATAAATACAAAGCTCTTAACACCTGGAATTACGAGAATACATTTAACACCTGGATTCTCGCCTCTCTCAAGTCTCTCTGCTACACGTCTCTCTATGATTAATGCTACATCTAGCTCCTTTCCACTAGTTGTCCTAACAGCTACTATTTCTGTTTTCACACTAGGCTGACTCAAAGAAATCAACCCGGATATGGGAATAAGAAAGTGTAAAAGACTACTCTAATAATAAATGATACAATGCCAATTATTATTAATCCAAGTAGAGTTATCTTTAAAATAGCTAAATACTCATCTTTTGTAGGCTTAGTAACTATTATAAGTATTCTCCTCCAAGCATCTACAAGCTCTCTCAAATTCACAAAACTAACACCTCCTATCTCCTACAAACTACTCTAGTGGAATCACCTTATCTACGTATTCAAGGTAATCAAAGACTTTTAAATCCCTATAACCCTGCCCCGTCCCAATAAAAAGTATAGGTTTTTTAAGCACATATGCCAGTGTTAATGGAACTCCGCCTTCCTCATAAGCATCAACTTTTGTTATAATTACTCCATCAACACCTACATTATTATTAAAGAAGACTGCTTGTTCAACTGAATCATTCCCTGTTAAAGCATCAACTACTAATATCTTAAAGTGGGGTTTCACTACTCTAATAATTTTTCTAAGCTCATTCACTAGATCAACATCTACGTGCATACGCCCAGCTGTATCAATGAGAAATACGTCATAACCTCGATTTAATCCAAATAATACACCATCATAAGCAACTGAAGCAGGATCAACACCATACTTACCTAGAAAAACCGGTATACCCACTCTCTCAGAGTGTACTTTAAGCTGCTCTTGGGCAGCCGCCCTAAAAGTATCAGCAGCAATCATGAGTGGTTTAAACCCATGATCTCTAAAATACACAGCCACTTTAGCTATAGTTGTAGTTTTACCTACACCATTAACGCCGAGAAAAACCACTTTAAATGGCCTATTACTCACAGCTAGATTATAAAGGTCTACGCGATTAATTGAGGTAAAATAGCTAATTATAATTTCTCTTAAATTCAACATTAATTGCTTTTTAGACTTTATAATTCCTTTTTCAACAGCCTCTAAAAGCCTATTAGTAATATTCTCTGCTACCTCGTAAGCTACATCTCTACTAATGAGTTCTAATTTAAGATCCTCAATTACCTCTACTAATTTATCTTTAGTTGTTAATAGAGAAGAAGCTGATTCAATAAACTTTTTAAAGACTTCTCGAAGTTTTTGAAACACTATTTCTCACTCAAGATCTCTTAGCTACTCTAGCTCTATGTGTTTCAATAATTTGTGATATTAATCTCTGTAGAGCTAAGTACTCCTCAAGCAATGCTCTATGCCGTGTTTGCAGATCTCTGAGTACTCTTTCAAGATCTCTTATACGGCGACTTAAAATTTCAACAGCTTTTTCCCTAGTAGTCTTCATGTAATAGCCTAAGCCAAGATTAACGAGGACATTTTTAGCCCAATCTTCACTGATCTTGACTGGTATGTAAACCGATGAAAGCCTATCTAGAACAGTAAAACCAGTAGTACTAATTTCAGGTAGATTTTGTAGAGTCTCCATTGATAACTGTAATTCCTTATACTGATCTAAATACATATTTAATACTGTACTAAGAGAATCTAATTGCTCTTTAAGCTCAGTAGCTCTCCCCACGAGTTCTTCAAAAGTAATAACTCTCTTCTCTTGTTTCTCTGTACTCATCTCTTAACAAGCCTCATTACTCTACTTAAATACACTACTTCTCTACTAGTAGCTTCTTCAAGCGGTATTTCATATATCTTTTCTATTTTTATATGATATCGCTTAAGCTTGTGAATACTCCCAAGAAGAGAATATATTTTTTCAATAGCTTGCCTTTCATTTAATGCTCTTACTTCTTTCACAAATTTCTGCCAAGTCGGGTACTTGTCATGACTTATCAGCATTCTCCCCTCTACTCTATATATTTTCACCTCATTATTCAACTACACCACCCTCAAATCCGCGTTTAATGCGGAATATTTCGGGACCCGTAGTATTACCACCAATAATTACTCCTTTATTATTTGCTATAATTCCGCTCTTCACGTATACAACACCAGCATTTACAGTAGCCCTCTCTACATTAACACCCATGAGCTCTCTTAAAGCCTTAATATCATCATCACTAGCATCAGGGTGTATAACACCTCCATAATCAGTAATCACAGCAACACTCCCCACAAGGTCTGTATTTACAAGTCGTCTTCTTAAAACCTCAACGCCTAGGAAGTCCTCTATAACCTCTACTTCTCTCTCATTAAAGAGTTGACTTATAATACACTTACGACTATTACAGAGCACTAGATTTCCCAGAGCTGTATATTTACTATCTAATACCACTATTTCTAAGTCTAAGCCGTTTTCCCTAATATGCTTCTTCAAGTATTCTACATCATTATCAAATACTATGTGGGGTAAGAGTATTGCCCTATTATTACCAGATACTAAGACACCGATGAGTATTGTACCAGCTAGTTTTGTCTCAATAACGATTTTTGTTTTTAAAACACTCAATAATTCTTCAATATCATCTCGACCAAGTCCAGGTGGGAGTAATAAGAGTTCATCATTTGCATAAGCATATACTCCAATATTTGGATTTCCGAAAAAACTCATTTTTCCAATTTCCATTAACCCACCATACCCGGCTTAATACTCCTCCACTTGGTTTGCCTAACTAGTAGTATATGGGCTGTTTTCTCTTCTCTATTAAATCGTATTTCAACTACAACTCTACGTGGAGGTTTTTCTCGACTACGTGACCAAATATAAGCGTTTACCTCTGGATCAATTATTATTTTCTCAGCTTCTTTAAAATGCCTAGTCACATAGCGTCTTAGTAGTTTAATAGCTCTATCAGCTCTATTAAACCTACGCCCAAAATAGACTCTTTTAAGAGGGATTACATGTATAGATCTCTCAATACTACTCTTACTCATATTTCAAAACACCCATAAAAACTAAATATTCTTCAATTTACTTCTCCTCCAATGTCTTATTCTAAACGGCCTTCTAACTCTCAGCCTAGTCTTAATTGTAATCCACACTGGGATAGGTTCATTACTCTTAGTCGCTGCCGCTAATCGCAACTTTCTAGCTACGTGTTTAGCGCGAGCCATATGAGATCACTACTTCTACTTTCTCTTAAATGTAATACGCGTCTCTCTACGCGTCTGCTCATATAGTTCAGAGAGGAGTTTCTTTAAAAATTCATCTGTTACAGGGATAGGTATACGTTTACTTTGGGCTAGTAAGACGAGTTGTTCTTCAAGCATACTAGCTAATTCTGGCTTAACTAATTTAAGGTTATAGAGTCTTTCACGAGCCTCAGGCGTGAGGATTTGTCTTAAAATAGCCTCAATACGCGCTCTCCTCTCACGTTCTTCTTCCAGCTTCTTCCTCATTTCAGCTAGTTTTCTAAGTTTTAACTCTTCTAATTCCTCATCGTAAACTATGTCTTCACTCAACACTATACACCCCTCTGTGAGATAGTTAGTCTAAGTGAGGGTGAAATATACTTCGCATATTCTGGGTTTTCACGTGCATATTCAAGAGATATTTCGAGAGCTATTCTATCTAATAACGCCCTACCCTGAGAAGTTAATACTCTACCTTCACGTGTTTTCTTAACTAACTGTGCTGCTTCTAATTGCTGAAGGATTTTTCTTATAGCATTTCCAGGTGCTCGATAAGTTCTCTCAGGCATAGAGCCTCTATTCTTCCTCCCACCATATTCTCTTCTAAGCTCTGAGAGCCCCACAGGTCCACCTGCTTTATAGAGTTTTCTCAATATACTTGCAGCTCTATAATACCACCAATCAGGGTTTTCAGGCGGCTTCTCCTTAAAACACCCTGTTTTAACAAACATAGCCCATCTTGGTGGATTAACCTCAGGTACATTTTCTTTTAAATACATAGCTAACTTCTCAATCAACTTATCTGCTGGCACCTCTAAAGCTGTAACCATGATACAACACCCATTACTAATCTACTACTCAAATAGTACTCTACTCTCACTTAGCTATAAGCTCTTAATTCTCCTTAATAAGTGTAAAAGTAAATCCTCTAACCTCATAAACCCTAGAATTAGTCTTTTCAGCAACTTCCTCAGCAATTTTCTCAATACTAGTATTAAACACTCTCCTAAACGACTTAAGAACACGTATTTTTACAACCTTCTGTTTCTTTAATCTAAACTCAACCTCCTTGAGAAACGCCTCTGTAATACCACTCTTACCTAGTTGCATATCTATTTTACCCGCTACTCGCTCACTGATCTTCTCTTTGATGTTTTTATTAGAAATCTCCTTATCCACCCACATAGTAAACACTTATATACAACTCTACTACCTTTACCCTCACTCCTAATTCTCACACTAAGTGTTAATCCAGGTATTAAGGGTATATAACATCTTCTACAAATACTCCTCTTAATCCTCCGCGGCAATTTTAAATTAGCCTTACTAGTAATCTTAAGCATTATTTCAATATATCTCCTAGCTAATTCATAATCACCTCTCCTCACACGCTCTAAAGCCATATTATAGAGTAAATATGACCTCTGAAGCGCTAGATCTCTAAGAAACACCAAAGACTTCTTCAATAATACACACCAAGACTATGTAGAACTAAGAGTAGTATTAATTTTGGTGAGTAAATATCCTTGTACTCGGTGTTATATTTGTATAAGAGGCCTTTAATAATCCTACTCTTAGAAACCGCTTTAGAGCTTGTCCCGCCAGCTATAGTCACTCATCCCTCAGTTATTAAGAGTGCTAAGAGAAGGAAGAAGTCTCCTAGTGAAATACTATTAGATGTTAGTTTACACTATCATGCTATGAAGAATCTTGAGAAAAAACATAAACGTGGTAGGCCAGATATTGCCCACATAAGTCTACTTGAAGCACTTGAAAGCCCCCTTAATAAAGCCGGTTATTTGAAAATAGCTATTCACACTATAGAAGGACACGCTATATTCATTGATCCCTCAACTAGAATACCGAGGAATTATAATAGATTTGTAGGATTAATAGAGCAATTATTTAAAGAGGGGAGAATACCTCCGAAGAGTGATAAGCCTCTAATGTATATTAAAACTATTACGTTAACACGTCTACTAGAAGAATTAGGGGCTCAAGGATTAATACTACTACGTGAAGTCTGCGAGAAAAAGTCCTTAAGTGAAATTGTAAAAACAGCTATTGTTGAGAAAATGGCTATTGGTATTGGAGGATTTCCTCACGGAGACTTCGAGGAGTCTACAATGAAACACGCAAATATTTGCTATTCAATATATGAGAAACCACTAACAACATTTATTGTAGTTTCTCGTGTAATCTCCTCAGCTGAGAAGATCTATGGGATCTTAGAATTATAGTTTAAATAATATCGTAATACCAATGAAATACTTTCAGTGCTTCTTTAAAAAGGGCTATATTGAAAATGATGTATAGAGGGCGGTATACATGGAAAGTATTCAAAAAGATCCTCTAGTCGACTATGCTAGTTGGAATAGGCTTGATGTTAATGAAAATGCTAATAGATATCAGGGACCTAGTAGTTTCTTCGCCTGGCTTTTAGATAAATATATGGAGAGAGATGCATATGAAATCTTACCACCACATCTAGTTAAGGCTCATATTAATGGAGACATATATATTCACAAATTACCTCACAGCGTCTTTATACCTTATTGTACAGGTCATAGTTTAGCTAGACTACTTGAAAAGGGGTTGAGAACAGTTACTATTATTTCAAGACCTGCAAGACACTTTGACACTTTCGTCGATCACATCGCCAACTTCCTCATCACTATGCAACACTACTTTACAGGTGCACAAGCACTATCAAAAGTTGAGTGGTATGCTGGACCATTTCTTAGAAATGATAAGTTAAATTATAAACAAATAAAACAACAAATACAAAGATTACTCTACAATTTAAACTACCCTACTAGAATAGGGTTACAAACACCATTTACAAATTTCACTATTACTATGGATGCTGCAAAAAAAGCGCTCGAAGGAGATAAAGCTATATATGGTGGTATAGAAGCCGGAGTACTTGGAGAATACGAAGAAGAGGCAAAAATCTTCTTAAAAGCACTTATAGAACTATATAGTGAGGGAGACAGCGTAGGACAGCCCTTCACATTCCCCATACCAACACTAATGGTAACAGCTAAGTGGATCTGGGAAGACCCTGAAATACATGAAGCAATATTCAAAACAGCATCTAAAAAAGGAAGTTTTTACTGGTTAAATACAAGAATAGTAGACCCAGATGCTGCATACGCAATGTGCCTCCACGAAAGTGAAAAAATCGTTATAAAAGATGGTGATGTCATCAGCGTTATTACAATGGGAGAATTCTTCGATGAGTACGCGGGTGAAAGAGAGTCAATCGACCCAGATGGTGCAGAGTGGTATAAGCCTGTGAGAGAATTCAGAGTTTTAGCTTTTGATTTCGAGTCAAAAGTTGCTGAATGGCGCACAGTTAAGAGATTTCTTATCAAGAAATTGAAGCGTGCAATAAGGATCAAGTTAAGTGATGGAAAGGTCTTCATAGTTACACCGGATCATCCGATACCCGTATATAGTAAATACACGAAACGAGTGGATCTCAGGAAAGCGGAAGATCTTCTTAGAGTTAAACAACTCGGAATGTACAAGATCCCGATTCTAATGCATGAATTACCCGGTAAATACATAAAGCTAAAAGGAGAGATCGAAATCACCGTTGACGAGGAATTTGCTCGGTTCCTTGGATTATACTATGGCGATGGAACACTCATTAGAAATAAATATAACGCTGTGAGAATGAAGAGTCCTAATAAAATACGTGGAGAGTCTTACCTGCGTGGTGTTCAATTCTCTCTCAATAAGAGCGAGGTTGAAACCATAAACTTTATTACTAGTTATGCAGTAAAGAATGGTTGGAGTATAAGGGAATGGGATGATCCAAGATATCCAAGCGTCCACTATATTGCCATTTATTCAGCTCCACTTGCACGCCTCCTATGGGATAATGGTGTAAGCCCACACTCCGATGAAAAAAGAATACCTTGGTTTATCTATGTAAGCCCCCCATCAGTGAGGTTAAGCTTTCTCAAGGGCTTACTCGAAGCAGATGGATACTTCAGGCTTAATACAACGAATAAAACGCGGGCGCAGTGGGAGCTTCATATTAAGAACCGAGACCTAGCAGAAGACATAGTCTTACTTGCATCAATAACGGGGATATCTGCATACATACGTAGAAATAAAGATGGCTCAGAAGTCGTATACATCCCTGCAAGGCCCGATGGGAGTTTTGAAACTACTAATCCATTAAAGCATAGGAGAGAGGGATCAATTGCTTGGGTAAATATTAAAAGTGTAGAAGAGGTAGTATTTGACTCAGAACAACGCTTTATCGATATCGAGGTTGAAGGATTTCACTACTTCGTCCACAGTTCGGGTGTGATCACTCATAACTGTTGCCGTATATCTATTGATCGTAGCGAGCTGGCATACGCGCTTCAAAACGCTGCGAGGACCGGCTCTAAGTTCACTCTAAGTGCACTTAAAAAGGATCTGGAGCAGGTGCAAGAGGATTACTGGGGTAAAATTGAGAGGCAGAGGTTTGGTGGTTTATGGGCTTTGCCTGATATAACTGGGAGTGTTAATGTGGTTGACGTGAACTTACCTAGGATTGCTCTTGAGTCTAAGAAAGAGGAGTCTAGGTTCTGGGAGCTTTATGATGAGAGATTAAAGCTTATTAGAGAAGCTGTTAACTGGTTTAGGAATAGGTATGAATATATATTGAAGAATTATCCTAACTTCTACGCTATGATATTAGAGTATATGCCTGAATTCCCCTTAAGCCACTTTAACACAATCGGCCTTATAGGATTACCTGAGGCAGCCGCGATCTTGATGGGTGAGCCGAGGCTTTGGTTAGATGGCTCCAGGAGAGATTGGCTTAGAGCAGCTGAGTTAATGAGGAGAATAGTTGAGTATACTACAAAGACTGCTAGGAAGTGGATGATAGAAGAAGGTGTGCCGTGGAATGTTGAAGAAGTCCCAGGTGAGTCTGCATCACCCAAATTAGCAATGCTTGACTTGAAGAAATACCCTGAGCTTAGAGAATACATGCCTGACCCTGAAAACCCAGTCTACGCTACTAGTATAGTACCATACTACGCTAACATGGAGTTACCTGATAGAATAGAGGTGGAGCAGAGAGTTCAAAAATACTTCACTGGAGGCGTCATGATGCACATATTCCTCGGTGAAGAACCTGAGCCCGAAGCCTTAGCAGATTTAGCTAAGAAATTAACACAAACAGAGCTAGTGTATTGGAGTTATACTCCAGCAGTAACACACTGTAACACCTGTGAAAAGACGTTTACAGGATTATATGCGAAGTGCCCCTCTTGTGGAAGTGAGAATATTGATGTGTGGAGCAGGATAATAGGCTATTATAGGCCGCTAAGAAACTGGAATCCACAGAGGAGGAAAGAATTCTGGACTCGAAAACACTACGTATTCTAATAATACTACTTAAAGTGTTTCTTTTTGACTAATATTACAAAACTCCTAATTGCAGGGTGGAAGAGCTTATCACTCATAGACGTCCACGGCCATACATCATTTACTCTATGGACTTGTGGTTGTAATTTAAAATGTCCTTTTTGCCACAACTGGAGAATAGCTAATATAGACCCTGCTATATGTAGACTAGTAAGTATTGAGGATATCTTAGAGGAAATCTATGCAAGCAAGTTTTTAGTAACATATCTCCACGTTACAGGAGGCGAGCCTCTATTACAGTGGCGAGAGCTAATAGAGTTATTTAAGCAAACACAGAACATCGTTCTCAACAGTATAAATACAAATCTCACACTCTATGGACCATTAAAGAAACTACTAGACTCTAATTTAATACACCACGTAGCATTAGACTTAAAAATACCGCCTGAAAAACTCTATGGAGTAACATATAACTCTGCAAAGACACTGTGGCAGTTGTTTTTAAAATCACTAACATTAATTAGAAAATACCCCATTCTCGTAGAGCTTAGAATACCTGTTTACAAGGGGTTAACACGAGATATTTTAATAAAATACTTAAATAACATTCACAGCTTACTAGACCCCGATAAAACAATAGTAGTTCTCAACCAGTTGCTTGGAGAGCCGATAGTAGATCCCAGGGATAAAGAGTGGTGTCGTGTAGAGTGTTTTCCGCCAGAACAACTACTAGTTGAACTAGTAGAAGTAGTGAAGTCATATGGGTTTTCGAGAGTTTACATTAAATCAATAAGTGCATATTCAAAATGAAACATCACTCTCAACAAGTACTATGTGAAAATCTCACTCCCATGTTTTAAGTGTATTTAAGAGGCATTTTAAGTATAGGGTGGTTTTATGTGATTCTCAGTGATTGGGATATTAAAGTTTACTTAGAAAAGGGATTATTGATTATTAAGCCAATATTCGAAGACACTGTGAGAGAAAATGGCGTTGACTTAAGATTTGGCTATAGATTTTGCAGATTTAAAAACACTAATTTAATTGTAGACACAAAATTCATGAATGTATCAGAGGTCTTAGAGTGTATTGATGTTAACTTAGAAGAGGGCTTTATAATTAAACCCTACGAACACGTATTAACAACTACTCTTGAATGGGTTGAATTACCACACGATCTCGTTGGATTAGTAAACTTAAGAAGTAGTTTTGCAAGAGCGGGAATATATATACCACCAACAGTCATAGATGCAGGGTTTAAAGGAAATATTACTATTGAATTAATAGGAGGACCAAACCCTGTTAAAGTATACCCTGAACAAAGATTTCTCCACATAGTATTCTTAAGAACAAGTAGCCCTGTCTATAAACCATATCAAGGTAAATATCAAGGCCAAGTAAATGTAACCCCTCCAAAACCCGACTAACAAAAGGATCTTTTATAAATATGCCGCCGCCGGGATTTGAACCCGGGTTTCCCGCACCCTTATCCGGGCCTTTTAGGGTGTCACGGGCTCGAGAGGCCCGCATACTTGACCGGGCTATACTACGGCGGCGTCTACTAGTGAAATTCTTGTAAAAGGCTTTTAAGTATTATTCCTTGATTTTAATATTGTGGTTTCTTTTTCCTAGTAATGTGTGGAGAGGTAATTATGTATTTTAACTCTGATCTCTACTTTTCTCTTAGAAGTTTTAAATATTTAAGTAGTTCTCTTCTCCACATTATTAATATAAATAGTAGTGAGATCTGGCCGAGATCTGGGTAAATAGAGCCGTAAGGATCATATTGCTCGACAATGGTGAGTGGATATATAGCTATAGATACACCACTTTCAGCTACCGCATAGATAACTCCATAATTTATAATCATGAGCATGAGAAACATAACTGTAAGTACATCTCTAACAATACCTTGAATCTCAAATAGAGCTACTATTATTATTACCAATAAGATAAGTATAGCTATAATTTGACTTAACAACGTGATCTCTGGATTTAAGATCACAGTAATTACTCCTCTACTCTCACTTATTTTTAGATTTATAGAGTTCACTTATAATTAAATATGCCATATAGAGAGCTTTATTCTTAAATTTAACATACTCTAATAGGTATTCTCGAGCCTTATTTGTCAAGTTCTTTGATTCTTCAATTTGCTTAATTATTTCTCTAATTTTCGCAGTATTCACCGAGGCTTCAAAACCAATATATGTTACAATATCATCTATTCTCAAATACTCTAATCCACATTTACTTAGTAATTCTGAAAAATCTATTACTCTATCTCTGTGATTCTCTATAAAAAATACTAGGCGTTTTAAATTAGCTTGTTTAAGCTGTGAGAGAATAACATCTCGACTCTCTAATAGTAGTGTAAAGTCCTCGTAGAAGACTCTATTAAGCAATACTTCCTCTACCTCGAGTAGACTACGCGGAGGCTTTACTAGTGGTATTGGCGGGTAGAGCTCAACTACGCCGTAGAAGTCTTCACCATCATAAAATCCCTGGCAAACTAGTAGTGTTGGAGTAATAGTCTCTTCGCCTAAGACTTCACTGATAACACTATATGAGATTATTTTTAAAGCTGGACTTGGGCGAGGTATATAGATCTCCTTGTCTTTAAATAAAATTTTCAACTTATCTCTAGCTAGAATATAATCTACAACTCTAATAGCCTGCTCCTTCACAATATCCCAGTTAAACTCTATTGTTACTAGAGTTGAGTATGCTATATCATCTATTTCTGAGAGGAGTATTCTATCAAGCTCATCTGGATTATAGTTCTCTAAGAGCCTCCTAACTTCTAGCCAATCAATTTTCTCAATAATACCTGCTGCCTCAGGCTCGTGGAGTGTGAAATATTTATCTTCACCAATTTTTGTAACATCATACATTATTGCCCCAAGCGGTATACTCTTTAACCTCCTAAGTACTATCATTAATAAACCCAGAGCTAGTCTCAATAATTCCGCGTTTTCACGCGGATCAACACTATAAGTGTAACCATATGTGAAATCTCTATATTCACCGGCTGTTGGTGTTGGAACATAAATAGTTTTCTTATCATAGTAGACAATAGGCTTCCCCTTAGCAAGTATAAATCTCGGCTTTTCAGAACGTATAGTCCAAATACAGCGCTCTGGTATTTTAATATATCTGCCAAAACCACTACGAGGCACATAGACAACACATAGTTCTTCGCTCGTAATTCTCCCAGCAAGGAGATCCCTCATAAACTGCGGCTTCTCACCCCAGTTCATTTTAATATACCTATACTCTTCAAGAGCCACTGCTAAAGCATCATTAGATTTAAAGTCAATATCTCTTATAGGCTTCTCAACTACACTTCTCACATGTCTAGTACTCTTACCGTAATTAATCGAGATCACTATTGACTCTTCGCTATAATCTATACAGCCAGGCTGAAATTTTTCTACTAAGTCGCAGTGGCCAATAGGCTCTAGTGGTATTAGAGAACCATTTTTCTCAAGATACCTCTTTATACCATATGGTGGAGCATACTCATAGAAGTTTAATTTATTATAGAGCTCCTGTATAAGCTTCTCATTAACTACGCCTTCACGTGTAAGTACACCAATACTCTTAAGAGCCCTGACCTCAACTTCAGATAATGGTTCTTTAAACCAAGGTGATATTAGTTTTAAAACACCACTTAGTAGATAAGTGTAGAGATTATCTGGATTAATCAGAGTTTTCTCTAATCCCAAGTTTAACCAAGACTTAAACATCTCAATACCTTGACTTAACAATTCTCTATCCCACCGCGAATATGGTATTATAACAGTCTCAGAGAAGCCTAGCTCAGCTCTCCTCCCCTTCCTCCCTTCTCGCTGATAAAACTCTCTAACACTATCAGGAAGCCCTAAGTGCACTATGCGGGATACTAAGCCAATATCTATACCCTGAGAGAGTGTTCTAGGAGAGACGATAACCTTTAATCTACCCTCTCTAGCAGCTTCTTCAACTTCTTCTCTAACCCTCTTAGGTACTAAGTGATGATGTGTTGCCACAGGAGAATTCTCGCCGAAGCTCGTCTTAATAGCTCTCACAATTTCCTCGGCTGTATTAATACTCCTAGTAAATACAACTGTAACATAATCATCTATTAAGTAACTACCAATAATTTCAACAGGATCTATGCTTAAACTAGGCACCCCTACTCCAAGACTCTCAAGTAGGGAGAGAATGTAAAACGCGTTTTTCTTAAACTCCTCAAAGTCCTCAACGCTACTAGTATATTGTTGTAATTCTTTATATTTAACAATAAGTTCACGCCACACTGCTTTAACTCTACTCCAAATCTCCTCGAGATTTTTGCCGAGAACTATATATACGTTATTTTCAACTCTAAAAGGACTCCCCTCAATAATATAACATTTCCTACTCGTAGCCTTCTCTAAGAAATTACAGAGCTCTTCAGGATTTGAAATCCCAGCTGAAAGTACAACTACCTGTAGAGGTTTTTCAGTTATCTTAGAGAGTAATATTAATATTGAGAGTAATAGTGCTAAACTCCTAGGACTATAAAAGTCTATTTCATCTATAACGAGGAGTTCTATTTTATTATAAATAGGTGAGAGAAGAGCACTCTCTTTCTTAACAAAATATTTCTTTAAATCGTGTAGTAGAAATGCTGGATTTGTTATAATTAAATTTGAAGAGGCAATATTAGATTTTAACATAGTCAAACTAGTTGTTTTCAAGTATTCTTCTTTCTTAACACTATCAAGTTGTAAAGTGTTCTTTTTAACTACACTAATATACTTCTCTAATCTCTTAATCTGATCATTTGCAAGAGCCAGAGTTGGATAAAGAACAACTGCGTGAAAATCATTACGCCTCTTCACATTTTCAATAAAATAAAGCACCCACGCCTCAGTTTTCCCACTACCAGTTCCAGCTCTTAAAACTACATTTAAACCCTCTTTTAACTTACTATAAGCTAAATACTGATGCTTATAGAGCTTACAATCACCTATTTCAAGGCTTGAAAACTCTGGAATAATGTCTTTAAAACGTAGATCAACATAAATCGGTATAGAAGCAGGCTCCTTGATCTCTAGGAAACTATAACCCTTAGTAAGTAAGACGTCTCTAGTACTTATACGCATATTAACTCCTCTACCAGACAAAAATAGAAGTTAAAAGGTTTAAAGAGAAAATAACCTGCATTATGCTTCAAGATAAGAGAAAAACACTTCAAGATCTATTAGTTAACCCCACTTACCCTTCTTTAAGTGTGCTTCTAGTTCAGCTTTAATCTTCTGAATTGTGATGAGGGCGAATTCCCTCTCCTCCATAAATATCTTATGGCAGCCTGGATCTAGGTTATCTGCAATACCTTTCTCAGCTATTTCAAGTAGTTCTTGGAGGAGAGTGTGTGCTTTCATATGTAAGTAATTAGTTAACCTCGATCTAGTTATTAATCGCTCCTCCTCTTCAGTTAGTTTAATAAACTTTTCTTTAGGAGCTCCACACTTTGGACACTTCTCCGGCGGCTCTGTAGCTTCATATATGAGTCCACATATAGTACACTTCCATAGTGGCATTTCTCACACCATGTTAAATTTACTATTGTTTTAGATTTAAAATTGATGTGTTAGAGAAACTGCAGGTTACTTATGGATCACTATTTAACTCGTTTGACTAATTAAATTCACGATGGTATGAGCTGTTCTATCATCAATACGACACTTCTTAGATATCTCCTCTATAGTAGTCTTATTACTGTGGATTTCTCTTAGAATACACTCAATTCTAGGATCTATTTTTACGAGTTTACTTAATGCTTCATTTAGATGTTTAGGATCTATAATAAATCTCTTATTAACAACTCTAATTTCACGTATAATTCCAGCTCTAACTAGTACTGATAAATGCCATTCTAAAACAGCTCTACTACTAATTTTCATTAATGTACTTATTGGAACTACTTTCTCCGAGATTACTTTTTCATATATTGTTCTCCTAATAGGGTGTTCTAGTATGTTTTCACTTCGAATTCTAAATCTAAGTAGTGTGAGAAGAAGTAGTATTAGAGGTTTTTTAAATATAGTTGTAATTTTCTCTCTACTACTTTGACTTATTTGACTAATCGAGAACACTGTTATAGACGCTACTATAAGAGTACCTATAATTAATGGTAATAGTAGTGTAGACTTAGGAGTTTCTTCTCTTATAATTATGGTTTCAAATATTCGTTTAAGAGCATTTAAATCTCCATATAGGCAATAGCTCCACAAGTCTTCATGACTAATAATATTATTGTTTACACTTAGTATACTTGTTCCTATATAGTGTGCATTACTATTAGTAATTATTTTTAAAACACGTCCTATTTCACTTTGAAGTGAGGTGTTTGTTGCTAGTATTATATAGTATGAGCTTGGTGTAACATTGGTAATTATGTAAGAAAAAGCCACATAGCCTGTATTATTGAGAAATAATTTATTAATATCTCTTGCAACTTCATAACTACAACTATCAAAAACTACAAAAACCACTTGATTCTGAGCATAAATCGCAGTAAATGCAAAAAGCACATAGAGTATAATTATAAATGAGCCAATAGTTACTACTAGTAGTCTTTGCTCATGCCTCAAGCCACACATCCTTATCTACTAATTAACGTTTAGCTTTAATCTAGATATA
>JAJHQS010000054.1 GCA_020833225.1 Desulfurococcaceae archaeon | reverse complement strand
GATTTACTAGAACTGTAATTACACGTGGCTTTTTAAGAGCTTCATATAGATCTCTCGATAACACTACACCACTAGTATAATTGTATTGTTTAGTTAGACTAAGTTCCCTTAATACTCTAAGTGCCTTAGCACTAATAATGAGAATACTTGTTTTAAGAGAACTATTGTCAACTATGAGGCTACCTTCGAGTAGTGTTGCTAAATAACAGTTTTCACTATTCTTCACACTAGAAACTACTAGTATAGGTCTATTAGCATCTATAAACATATAATTGAGACTACTTAGATCTGGTATTGATAAGAGAACTATTAGTAGGAGTATTGGTGCTAAAAGTGACGCTAATAGTGTAGTATAAAGTCTCTTTCTAATAGCTGAGAGTAATAGTGTTCTAGTTACTATTAGAAATTGCAAGTCGCTACATCCTCATAGAGTAAGAGATATTTCAAGATAATAATATAATTTAAATGAACACTAAATAAAGATTTAAATCCCCCTTGATCTCGCTTGAATAATTCTAGTAGTTTTAAAAATACTATATTTCCTTATAAGTGCTACTATGCTAATTCCAAATGTGTAAATAGCTAGTGAAACTAATACAGGGCCTAATCTTATACCCCATGGTGTATAGTTTAAAATTAATCCTATTAATGGTACTATTGCTAGTGATAAACCTATAGATAGTGCTAAGCGTTCAAGTGGTTTTAAATCTCTCTCCTCGGGGTAGAGGGCTTCAACTAGAACATAGCCTGGGAGATATAAGACATATAGTGTTCCCAGGAAATACCTTAATGCTATAAGTTGTGGGAGAATACTAGTGATATAGATGATTATGAGTGTTAAAGACACGAGAACTATAATAGTCCAAAACCACAATGAATACTCCAGTCTCAACGTGTATTCTACTAGTGTTTTTGGTGGATTAGGATCTAGTAGTTTTAATTCACCACTCCTAATCTTCTCATATAGCTCTCGCAGAGACCTCCACAAGCCCCTCTTATTAAACTTCTCAATATACTCTTCAAGTGTAACCTCTCTCTTCACAGCTACTACACCGTTATATTTACATAGAGGTGAGTCCACCTCCCAGTATAAGTCCAAGTATTTACACTAGTATCATAAACCCAGAGCT
This sequence comes from Desulfurococcaceae archaeon, assembly GCA_020833225.1. Lineage (GTDB taxonomy): Archaea > Thermoproteota > Thermoprotei_A > Sulfolobales > Desulfurococcaceae > UBA285. The sequence continues at coordinate 4,032 of JAJHQS010000054.1, read as the reverse complement.
CAAATACTAGTGCTATACGCATTTCACCACGTAGAGTATACACTGAAACATTAACAGGGAAGGTCTTCTCTTCACTATGACCCAGTATAATTCTCCACTCTCTAAGAGGCTGCTCTGGAGAATACGTGGTATTAGATGGAAGAGTCTCAGTTACTGCTAACTTATAAACTACTTTAAAATAAGCTGGATACCCCAAGTAGTTTGCAACATAGACACAAAGTTTAATATTACTACCATTAAAGACAACTTTAGGGTATTCTCCAATTTTACAATCCTCATTTAATAATCCAATAGCTGTAAAAGGCTCTGGATTCCCAGGTCTCAATGTGAGAGCTATACCTAGAGTTGAAGCAATCACTGAGACTGCAAGTATAACTGCAAAAACCTCATCATCTAATAGCAGAAAACATCACCTCGACAAAATCCACTTTCTCCTAGTCTTATACCACACATAGAGGTAGATCCGTGGAAGTAAGAAATAAACTGCTAATGGAATAACTGCAAGAACTAAAATAGTAACTACTTTAATTACCATGTTAACTAAGTAAACTCTATCAGCTAAAGCTCTCATATCTCCAATTAAACTATTAACTTCACTCAATAACATATTAGCATCTTCAACATCACCCTCCTCGTATAAGGCTATAGCGCGATTTAATTTCCCGAGAACCACAGTAATATTTAACCCCTTAGAGTAGAGTTCACCAGCTTTCTCCACAAGAACACTGATTTCACTGTCAAAATCACTACTAAAAACCACTGGTAAAATCGCTGTAGAAGAGAGAATTAGTAGTAATGTAATAACACTAAATACAAATTTCTCCAAAACACCACACCCTCATTAAATACTAATTCCGTAGAGAACATAAAATCTCTTTTATCACAATTATACCCTTAAAACTCTAAACCCAGAGTCTTCTAGAGTCTTTGTCACTATTGAGTATTTATATCCAAGAGCATTTGAGTGTATTAATTGAATAGTAATTTTTTCACCACTAGTAGTCTTAAATAACTCTGCAAGAGCTAATCCATAAGCTCTATAATAGTTCTCTAAATCACTAATAAAGCCTTGAGACTCTCCAAGTCTAATACTCCTAGTCCTCTTCCACGTCTCATAGTTAAAAAGTGCTTTAACATCATATTTCTGAATAATAGTGTTAAGTGCTACAATAACATCTACTACTTTACCAGATATGTGAATAAGTTCTTCCCTGGGAATTTTAATAAAGAGGTGAATTCGTGTAAGTGGCTTCTCACTCACTAATTCTGAGAGGAGTTCACCGTAGAGAGCACTAAGTAACATATCTAATTCAACTAGACTAGTAGTTGTTAAATCAACAAATAACACTCTTACTCCAACACCACCTTCACCACCAAATTGCTCTTTAGTGTAAACTTTAACATAGAGATCTTCTAAAAGCTCTCTCCTAAAACTCTTCTTCCAGTGAATGATTCTGGGATTATCACCAGGCTGATATTCACGAACACCAATATATTCTCCAAAATAAACTCTACTAGTATAAAGTGATATAGAAGCTTGAATTTCACGCATAAGCCTCTTCATAAAAACCCATTTAAACTCAACACTCCTCTTAAGAGAAGGCTTCTCTAATAAAACTCTACTAGTTAAATCAAAACCTAATAGAGGAGTCTCTATAGTAGCTACTCCTTTACTAACACCATATTCCCCTAAAACACCACTTAAACCACTACTCCCAATACTACTCCAACTAGTAAAACCCTCAATTCCACGTCCAAAAACCACTCTTACTACTCGTGGAGTAGATAAGTACATAGCATATTTCTCAATTAACTTCTCAGCTCTCCTAATTAACCCACTTACTCTAGCTATAACTTTAAAAGAAAGCGTGTAGGGTCCGTGAATTATTCTAGCAAATCCTTTTACATCTTCTACTACAATTTGAATACTCCTCTCAATAAAACCTAAATAATCCCCTCTAAAGGATAAATCTAAGACAACTCTATTATTAGCAACACCGCGAGTAATACTCTTACCTCCATCTAGAACACTATATTTAAATAGACCTGGACAATTAATTACCACCTTATACTTAGCAAATTCACCTAAATACGCTACTCTAGATTCTAAAAACACATTTACACTAGATTTACCAAGTCTCAAATACTCTCTAATAGAAATGAAAACTACTACTATAGTTAAAACTAGAATAGGTGTGAGCGATAATGGTGCAACTACATATACTGGTGTAAAGACTACTAGTGTAATGAGAACTTTACTGAGAACATCATTTAAACCCTCAATGTAAAATACTAGAAAACCAAGTATTGTTATTACCGCGGAGAATACTAATAGAATCATGTAGTTTAATGAAGATATAACAATACTAATTACTAAGCTAAGTAAGAAGACTAGTAGTGAGTTACTAAGAACTATTGGTAAATTGAGTAATGTGAGAATATAGAAATATATGTCTACACGTCTATCAAGATAATACTTGACAATTATACATGTTAATGTCACTATCACCAATAATAATCTCAAAACCCTATGACTACGCAGGGCTTTCACGGTAAAAAACATAGTATAACACCATAGCTATAATTATTGATGCTAAGAGAACATAGAGAGGTGAAATACCCCTAGATGAGAAAACAAGTAGTTTAAAATATGCCGGTATATTATCCCTAAACTCAGATTGATCTATTATAACACTCCTACCTCCACCAGCTAAATACTCTAACCAATCTACATTATCACCTAGAACACTATTTGTAAAAACACCACGAGCACATATAACTATTATTAAACCACTATTAATCCTCACCACATAAATAACTGAGAATACTCCAATAGGCTCTCCAATATCATATAACTCATTCACATTTTCATCTATATAAGAGAACATACTAGTATAAGCAGTAAACAATAGATCTACACTACTCGAATATCTTGAAACCTGGTAAGTATATGGCGTGTCAAGTAGTAATGTAATATTCCAAACTGTTAAATTAACAATTACTCTTAAAGGACTACTCTTACTAAAAACAGGATCTCTAATAACACCTAAATATGTAACCTCGAAACCAAGACCTCTTAATACTGATTCTATAAAGTCTTTAAAACCATATGTAATTACAATACCACCTCTACTAGTAAATTCAACTATTTGTTCTAGATCTCTACTATCTAGAGGTCTACTACGTGCTACTATGAGTAATGTTCTAGTAGCATTTAATTCTCGTAGAGTTTTTATAGATGTAATCCACAAGGCCTTTTGATCAACGAGTTCACTATGCCCCATATCACTACTATTTAAAACATAATAATCAGAATTAACTGGTAAAACCATGATCAGTGAAATTGCTAGTAAAATTAAAATCACAGCTAAGTAGACTACTATTAAAGACCTATTCTTCACTACTCTCACTTAAAACACCCTTATAGAGTTTTTCAACATCTTCTATTCTCGGCTTCCTCTGAGAGTATAGATCTCTCTCAGTCAACACTAGTATTCGCCACAATAACTCTCTAATAGCATTCTTCCTGGTAATTGATGATATGGCTTCAGCATAGTGTTCTCTAAGAGTCTCATATTGATGTGGAAGTCTAATTCCCAGTTTTCTTAGTAGTGTATAATAGAGTTCTGCTACCCGAGAACCTAATCCAAGTACGTAGGGTTTGAGAACACTCTCTAAGAGACCTGAAACTTCTCTCTTAACCCGACTAATTACGCGCATACTACTAGTTCTTAGTGAGAGTATGAAAGATCTCTCATATTCACGTAATATTACTAGCAGCGTAGAACCCCCAATTAGTATTACTAGTAGTGTAGAAATATTCACAGAGATTACTAGTGTCGAGTATACATAGTTGTCGAGAACTCCACGAGGATCTCTAATAATCACAGTTAAATTCACAATTGAGAGAGGAGAGAAACCACTACTCAATACTATAGTCTCTACTCCTCTATTTGAAATCTTAGACTCAGCTATGAATTTATTATTTAAATATACTTGAACATCATATTCAAATTCACTAGCACTAATAAT
>JAJHQS010000002.1 GCA_020833225.1 Desulfurococcaceae archaeon | reverse complement strand
TGATTAATTTAAGTGAAATTCGAGTCTTAAGGATATTTTATGAGTGTGAAGATCGCCTAATTAGTATACATAACCCCCTTCTTCACAAATGTGAAAGAGCTTTAAATAGAGGTTCTATTTTAATATTAGTTAATTCAATCGTGGATACTAAGTCTCATTTGACGTATTTCGAGGTAAACGAGATCTTGGTGTAATTCTTAAAGTATTTATTTAAAATTCTTATTAATTATTAATGATTCAGGGTGAATTGTGTGGAGAGAAGATTTTGGCTTATATTAGTTTTAGTCATAGTAATAGTGGTGGGTGTCGTTTTAACAGCGAATTTTGTATTTTCCTCACTATTTGTGAGTAATTTAAGATATGCTATTGTTAAATCAGAGGGTTTTAAAGAAGACGTTTCCTACATATACTACCTCGCAGTCGCCTATGTAGGAGATGAAGATATTAGAGCTTTATATGTGAGAATACCTAAACCTAGTCCTTACAAAACACCCCTCTTTATCCACTTAGCGTGGAGGAGAGATTCTGAAATTAAGAGTTTAGAGATAGAATTTACACCTCCACCATCGAAATTCGTGGATTTAGCATGGATATCAACAACTATTACTGCCCCAGTAGAGTTTTATAAAAATGGACCTGTAATTACTTGGAGATGTAGAGATCTAGGATTTTATGGTAAAGGAACATTAACCCTAGAATTTATACCAGCCCTCCCCAACACTGACTTCACCTCTTATACAATACACATAAAAGCTATAGTAGAATATAAGGGAGTAGACTATATAGTAGAACACTCATTTATAATTGGAGTTTCTTGTCAATTATGTAAAACCTAAAGATCTCTTCCTCTAAAACCCGATTAATCCTAGAGTAGTAATTGAATATTTAATTCGATAAGACCTAGTTTACCATAGGGGTATTTGTGAGTAAAAAAGTCTTTATTTCAATAGATTTATTAAAAAAACTCTTAAAGCAAGCTGGTTTAGAAGATAAAAGACTAAAACTTGGCAGATGGGTTATTAAAAGAGAACTTGGTGAAGTAATTGGCTGTAAGAGTAAAATTAAGAATTAAATCTCGTTTTAGTAATCGTAGCTTAGAACTAGTAGTTCTCGTAAACGGTGGTGCTGAAAGCACTAAGCCATGTATTGTTGTCGATGAAGCCACTGCTAGAGAGCTAGGGTTATGGCCAAGTAATAAGTGGAGAACACTTGAAGTTGAAGAGGCATCTTCTATTAGTGAAGCATATGTTATTGATGAAGCTGTAGAGCTTGAACTACTCGGAGATCGCGGCGAAGTACTCTCCAAGATCGTAGCAGACTTAGTTATACAGAAGGGTTTATTAGAACCACTAATAACAGATATAACTATTGATGAACTAGGTATTATTGTAATGAGTTTTAGCAAAGGCTTATGGAGACATACAAGTGACCCCTTGAACATAGTTAGAAGATCTGCTATGTGAGTATCATTTAATGCTTTCAAAAAGCATCTACAAATGCAATTGCGATAAATAAATCAAAACTATAAAATAACTCTATAACGTGTAATACTAACATTTAGTTTCCTCATATTTAGAGTTTTATAGCCATGATCACTCTACATGAAAACGTAACGATATACCGGTAAATCTAAAAGATTAGTTTTTAGATGTAACTTTAGAGTTATGAGTTATAAATACATTATTCTCGTTAAACAAGTGTAGAAAAATCTGTTTTTCTCTTATCTACTATTAGATTATGTTAGACTCTGTGGATTGATCTAATAGCCTCTTCGAGATCTAATAGTTCTAATAGTGCTTTATATTTTAAAGTAAAGGCTAATTCATGGTCTTCAATTATTATGGGTATTTCACCAAGGGCTTCATATATTATTTCTGGCGGCGAGTTATTAAGACACACGATATCAACATTCTCCTCGTTAACACCAAGCACATTAGCTACATCGACTACTAACATATCCAGGTTATAGAAGCCGCAGTCTCCATGCATATATACAGCTATATCGTAATCGCCCCTAAGAACTCGTCCTCTAATTCTACTACCAAATAGGTAAGCTAATAGAACTCTACCAGCAAAAATGCTCTTAACTCTCTCTACGATATCTAAGAGATCGTGTGTAACTGGATCTACAAGCTCCTTTATACTACTCAATATTTCATAAGCTATTCTAATTGCATCACTACATAGTTTACATGAAAACTCTACAATCTCCTCTCTGTCGACAGTAACATAACTATATACCAATATATTTCTTAAACCAGCAAGAGCTCTCATTAAATTTGCATCTTCATTACTTAGAACACCAATATCTCTAAGTATAAATCCTATCTCAGAGTAAGATCTAGGTTTAGGAGCATTAAGAGCAACTATGATCATGGAGCCTAAGTCTAATAATGCCTGGATAACTAATTATACTAGTCTTTCAACTCTTCTATAGCTCTTCTCAAACTCTAATTCCTTCACAAGCTCTTCTATTAACTCTACTTGTCTCTTAATCCTCTCAAATATTTTCACAGAATACACCAATCATATTATGTCTATTAGTGTACACTAGTACTCAAATACCAAAGTTTATTATTTATACGTAGATAATAGATATTAACTGGTGGTATTTCATGTTGAATTTTACTGAGAAATTAGAGTCTTTTATTCTCACTAAGATGACTAAATATAAAATGCCTAGTTTATCGTTAACAGTTATACGTGACGGTGAAGTTGTTTACGCTAAGGGTTTTGGGTTTCGCGACGTAGAGTCTTCTACGCCTACAACTCCACGTACTAGTTACTGTGTTGGATCTGTGACTAAGGCTTTCACAGCTACAGCAATAATGCAGCTCGTTGAGAGGGGTCTTCTTAGCTTAGATGATAGTGTCTCAAGATATGTTAACGTGGTTAAAGACCCCGAGATCAAGATTCACCATCTCTTAACACACACATCTGGAATACCGGCATTAGGATATGCTGAAATGTTAATAGATACTTATTATGGTTTTAGAACAGACGCATTACTACCAATAGCTACACCAAGCGAAGTACTAGTCTTTATGAGTAATTATGAAGAATATCCACGATATAAGCCCGGTGAGAGGTGGTTTTACCTCAATGAGGGCTACGTGGTGTTAGGTGAGATTATTGAGAAGATTAGTGGTTTAAAATATGAGGAGTATGTGAAGAGAGAGATAGCTGATAAACTTCACTTAGAGAAGTTTTACTTTACTAGGGAGGAGTATGTGAGAGATTTTGATAAAGCAACACCATATTACTATAACCGTGAAGGTAAATTAGTAAAAGCTGAACCAATATTTGGAGTATCAGCTGATGGAGGCCTCTTCACGAGCTCATTAGACCTTGCAAAATTCGCCTATACACTAGCATCTAGAGGTAAATTTAACTCTACTAGAATACTTGAAGAGAAATCAGTAGAGCTAATGGAGAAGCCACATGTTAAATTACCCTATGAATCTCCAACTAGCAAGTATTATGGATATGGCCTCATAATACACGATAAATTTGCCGGTGAATATAAACTTGTAGGTCATAGTGGCTCAGTATACGTGTATACAGCATACATGGGCTATTTACCCGAGAAAAGAGTTGCTGTTGCTTTAACATCTAATAGTAGTGGTTACCCACTCTCACTTATAGGTGCATATATATTAGCACTTGCTACTGGCATTAGTGAGAGTAAACTAGAATTTCTCCGCATAGATAGAGTTGTAGATAAACTAGAAGGCGTATATACAGGCTACAAGAACACTATTAGCGTTAGAGTTAAGAGGAGTGGTGATATTCTACTACTCGAGGAATTATATGAACAAAAACCACCACTAACACTAATCCCAGAACACATCGAAGAAGACTATGCAAAATTCTACATAACAACACTCTACACTAAAATACCCATAGAATTCTACATCAAAGAAAACACAATAACACTAGTATACGAAAGATACTTACTAGTCAAAAAACAATAATTAAAAATACTCAAGTATTCCCAATTTTAAAACATAGAGATCCATAAGTAAACTAGTATAAATGAGCCACCATCATAGCTTCACTAAGGGATAAAAATGGATTGTGGGTCGGCTACGGAACCCGCTCTCACAGTGCCGGTGTACTCCCGGCTCTCCACGGGCGAGGCCATTATATATTATTCTTACTAGCCCCCTAAAAAGATTATTAATAGACCTCTGCGACCTGTTAGCTTAGTTGCGAATATCTAGGAGTATTTCTCTAAGTGAATAATATCCATTTAAGAACATCTTTTACCGTGAAAAATTTAGAAGTGACGTTTAGAGTATTCTCCTAACTATTGTCTTATTGAGGAATATAGGTGTTAAGTAGGTGTTGAAGATACTAGTACAAGAAGTATTCTTCATCAGCTATTATAGCAACTACTAGCCTTGTATTAGTTAATCTAATGCTTTAAATAATAATTGTCTTTTCTCAACGTAAATTCTTATTCTTCGAGTAAGTGCTAAGTGGCTAATAATAGCTCTAAGAGTAGTGTGTGTTAAGAGATATGAGAGTGGTTTTCAATATTTAGTTTTATCATAACTATTGATGTCAATTGATCAAGAGACTCAGACGTGAGTGTTGATAACGCGTAGATGTGTTCACCACAATGATGAGTAATCACATTGTTTATAAAGCGTTTTATTTCAATACCTTTATCGCTACTTGAGTCAGGAACAATTATACACGCTGAATTATTTAATAATATTTAATGAGCGTTACAGGTGATCCTTTCAACAAGTACACGTCTTCTGTCAACTTGACTAGAGACAAAAGTATTATAATATAATTCTAGTATTTTACTTAGTATTCTTAAGTAAGACGTTCTTCTACTACTTCAACATCAAATCTAATACCCACTCTACTCGCGATCTTCTTGAGATTTTCAAATATGTTAATGTGTAATGGTATTCCTATTTTAAGTCTTGTCTGCATTGTTAACCAGGCTTTCTCACCTGGAATCCATATGTTCTGAGCCCACGGAGATTTCTTAAGGGACTTTATTTCACTGATCATTTGTTCAAGCCTCTCATAGAATTCCTCTAGCTTCATAAATCTAGATATATCTATAGCCATAAATGCATGTCCTACATTAGCGTTTTTCACGGTAGTATAACCTACGTGATTACCCCAGGCTGCACCCGAGAGTACTCCGCATAATATATCTACTATTAATGCTAGTCCTGAACCCTTATGACCACCAAACTCTTCAAGATATCCTCCAAGTGGTAATATTGCAGCTTCACGCCTCCTAATAGCATCATAAATTCTCTTCGCATCACCACTCATGATCTCGCCACTACTACTTATAACCCAGCCAGCAGGAACATCTTTACCTATTTTACTATAAACTTCTATTTTCCCTACAGGAGTAACTGAGAGTGCTCCATCATATAGTATTGGTGGTGGCTGTTTCCTAGGGATAGCAAATGCTACTGGATTTGTACCAAGATATCTCTCAACTGTACCAATATATGCTACTAGTGGCTCAGAATTTGTCATTGAAACACCGATCATGCCGTGTTCTACAGCTCTAAGAGCATAATAGCCAGCTATGCCATAGTGATGACTACGTCTAACTAAGACAATTCCCACTCCAAATTGCTTTGCCTTCTCAATAGCGTGTACTATAGCTTTAAGAGCCGCTACGTGGCCAAGTCCATTATCAGCATCTAGAACACTAATAGCACTATTATCTATAATAAACTTCATCTCAGCATTAACATTAACAGCGCCAAGCTCAATACCAGACACATATCTCTCAACTCTCTGTACACCATGACTAGATATACCCATAAGATCAGCTGTAACCAAGACATCAGCTACAACTTCAGCATCACACTCTCTAACACCAAGAGCTATAAAGATATCTTTAACAAGCCTCTTTAAACTATTCACAGTAACTCTAACATATGGTGGAATAGGTCTTTCTTTCTCAAATAAAACTTCCACAAAAACCACCAAGTATACATAATTATACTTCACAGAAGAAGGAAAAAAGCTTTCCTTAATACCTATCAGACTAGGATGCCTTCATCAATACCTCAGACCCGTGACAGTCATCATGAAGCTAATTCCCCCCAGTAGAAAACTACTTAGTGAAGGTTAATAATGCTGAATAAAAATACGTCTCCATAGAGAATTATACTATTAACTTCTAGTAGCTTTAAGGTGATCTTTACGCAACTACAATGTACTCTTAAAGCTCAGGGCTATGAACCTTGCTATTGTTTTACAGAGGTCTCAGGTAAACATGAACTCCCATGTAGAGCTGGGTTTAGAATATCCAATGGCGAGATTTACAGGTTAATATATGACATAGTTCTTTCAAGACCTGAAGACTACCTCTCAATATATCAAAGTAGTTGTAATCATAATTGTTTAAAATGCCATAGTTGGTATTTTGCACAAGTAGCTATTGGACATTGGTATAATCCAAGTGAAGTTCTAATTGAGGTCTTAAAGTATAGAGAAAAAGTTACTGTTTGGGAGCCGCGTGAAAGAGCTACTATGTGGCATGCCTCAGATCTCTGTGCTCACTGTGGATCCTGTATACTCACAGATACAACTGGAGCTTATTGTCCAGGTAAATTAAGCCCAGATAAAGTCACATGGTCACCGCAGGGTTATGGACCAGCTAGAAATATAATCTCATTTACTGGCGGAGATCTCTATTGTCAACCAGCATTCTATGTTAAAGTATTTAAGTTGATTAAAAAAGAAACTCCAGATATGTGGGTTCATATTGAGACAAATGGTTATGGATTAACACCTAGAAATCTTGAAGTATTATATGAAGCAGGATTAGATTCTATATGGCTTGACATGAAAGCTTATTATGAAGACACCTATAGGTTTCTATGTGGTACTAGTAATAAGTGGATTTTAGAATTACCAGCTTTAATACGTGACATGGGTATTGTATTAGAAATAGTCTTACTCTATATACCGGGACTTGTAGAAATAGATCAGATTGAGAAATTCTCCGAGCACATAGCTAATATAGACAAAAATATACCAGTAATGCTATTAGCATTCTTCCCCGAATACAAATTACTACACTTAAGAACACCGACACTTGAAGAAATGATAATAGCTTATAGAGCTCTGAGGAAAAGATTAAATAACGTGAGGATTGGTAATGTAGGAGTGTTTTGTAAAACTACGAAGTGTATTGATGACTTAATAGAGAATATTGGGAGAAGCTCCGTAGCTCTCTAAGCAAGTCATAAACAGGAACTTTTATAATTTTTATTTACGAGTGTTAGACTAGTCTATAACTAGAGGTAGTATATATTGAGCGGAGAATATGTAGAGAAATTAAAGCGTAGAGCGAGAGTGTTTCTCAGAGAAGCTATATCTGTTGGAGACCCCGATCTTGCAGCCTTCTTCGCTGAGCAAGCAATGCAATTATATATTAAAGCAGTTTACTACGAATTATTCGGAGACCTAATACGTGGTCACAAATTACGAGAACTTATATCAATTTTAGCTAGATCACTAGATAAACATGGTTTTAACGACATTGCCAATAAACTTCGAGAATTCGTAGAGGAGTTTAAAGGGGCTTTAATATTAGGTGAAGAGGCTTATACAGCGGGGAGATATGGAGAAATTAGTTATAACCACGAGGAAGCTGGTGAAGTTATTAGAGCGGCTGAGAAATTCGTTGAAATCCTCGACGAGGTTGTTAAACGTGTTAAGTTGGGTTAAATATCACTTTGAACACTTAAAGAAATGGCATGAATATGCTTTAAAAATTGCTAAAGCTACTAGAGATCTATTGCCAAATGCTCAAGTATATGTTATTGGAAGTGTTGCAGAGAACAGGACAACAATATATAGTGATATAGATATCCTCATAACCTTGCCAACAAATATCTTAGATGAAAAATCTGTGAAAAAACTTACTATAGAAATCCTCATGAGAGCTATTGATATTTATAATCTTCCATGGGATGCTCCAGTAGAAATACATATCGCAGATGTAAAAACAATAGAGAGATATATGAAAACATGTAAAAAACTAATCTCAATTAAGGAATAAGAAAACCCAGACATTAGTGTTTACTAAGTAACCTATTGAGTAATTACAGCCGGGAACCTCGTCTTGTAAGATGAGAAATGTTAAATCTTAACTAGAGCAATTAAATTGCTTAAATTTCTCTCACATGAAACTTTTAAGATCTAGGAGAGAGCTTAAGAATATTATTTAATAGTTTCTCAATGTCATCTACGTAGTGTGATGGGTCTGGTATAAGGATTTCTTCTATTATACTTCTACGTTTAGACTTTAATCTATAGTAAATGTAGCTGAGTGACTGTATAATCCCGTTGAGTAATCCAAATAATCTCGTCGTATAGCCGTAGAGGCATTTAAGTGTACATGTTGTACAATTTAATCTAAGCATAGCACAAATGTTTTTACTCGGCTGCCTAGGCTTAGCTCTGAGAATTCTCGCATAGTGTCTGTCTATTGGTGCGTGTATTGTTAATCCATAAGCGTGTAGTAAATATGCTTTAATACTCTTCACTCCAACACTTTTAATGTTAAGTAATTCAATAGCCTCGCTCAAAGGATCTGCATTTTTATTAAGGATTTGTCTAAAATAATCTCTCCTCTTAGTAAATTCTTTAATTGTATAAGAAGTAGAGCTTATAGTACCCTTCGTGACTAGCTCATAAATCCACTTTACAGTGTTAATATAGTAATCTGTATTTCTCGACAAATATACCGAGTAAAATATTAATTCCTTATCACGCGGCTCATAAATTAACGTGATATGTTTTGCAATACAATTCTCAACTCCAACACGCTTACACACTTCTCTAAAAAGTATTTGTTTATCTAATCCTAGAAGCCCTTGTGAGATCTCAACTCCACTTGGAATTCTACAGTGAGTTTCAAGATTTTTCTCTCTAAAAACACACTCTAAACCTTTACCAACTCCCGTTATTTTTCTAAATAAAAACCCACCATTAAACTCCTCAATACTATAGAGAGGTAGCAGATACGAGTAGAGTAGAGTTAATCCAAAATGTATACCTCTTAACTCCACACGTCCTCTCCAAGTTACAGTGTTCTTACTAAGATAATTTAAATAATTTAATTAAAAGCCTATATGTGGGTTTAATGTGTTAATACATATCTCTTTACACTAGTAATGCCAAAGTAGATATATAAACCCTACTCTCTAATACCTTTACACATCTAGTGACTTCTAAATAGGTGGAAATAAATGAAGACCTCAGTATTAATAGCTATAATGATCATTATAGCTATTATTACAGGCGTAATTGGCTATTACATAGGCTTAATCTCTGCACCTACACCTACAATTACACCCACAACACCTACAACATCACCGACACCTACTCTCACACCACAAGTGTGGACGCCTCCTGAAAAGATCAAGGCTGCTTGGATATATGTCGGGCCCGTAGGAGATTTTGGATGGAGCTATATGCATGATATTGGTAGGAAATATGTGCAAGAGCTCTTTAAAGACTGGCTTGAAACAACATATGTAGAGAGTGTTTCCGAGGAGAAGTTAATTGAAACAGTTGATAGACTTGTAGCAGAAGGCTATAACGTCATATTCACTACGTCATTCGAGTTCATGGATAAGACTATTGAAGCCGCTAAGAAATACCCTAATATCATATTTTTCCATTGTTCAGGCTATAAGAGAGCACCTAATGTTGGTACATATTTCGCAGATCTATATGAAGTTTACTACCTCAACGGATTAATAGCAGGTGCATTAACAAAGACAGGTAAAATAGGCTATGTAGCAGCATTCTTAATACCTGAGGTAGTTAGACATATTAATGCTTTTGCTATAGGTGCTAAAGAAGTTGGTGAACAATTAGGGAAGAATATTGAAGTAGACGTCATCATGATCGGCTCTTGGTACGCCCCTGAAAGAGCCAGGTCGGCTGCTGAAACACTAGTAACAATGTACAATGTAGATGTATTAGCGTTTACAGAAGATTCTACAGCCGTGATTGAGTATGGTGAGGAGAAGGGTGTTTATGTCTTCAGCCACTATGGTCCAATGTTAAAGTATGGTCCAAACTACGTTGTGAGCGGTCAACTTGTTAGATGGGAGAGGATATATGCAGACATATTAGTCAAGATCAAGGCTGGAGTCTATACGCCATATAACTTAGATAAAGTAGACTACTGGTATCTATTATCGAGTGGAGCTGTAGATCTAGGCGCTGACATAGCACTAGACGGCTCACCAGTAATGTTTAACCCCAAGTATATTGACTTATTAAAGAGCATTATAGTAACAGATAAGATAGATGGGCAGAAATTAAGTGTTTATGACCTAGTATTAAAGAGATATTGGCAAATGAAAAACGCATTCATGGTTATACCACTACAAGTATCAAGTGAAACACACAAATACGAGAATATATTAAGCATACCATTAAATTGGGGTGGTAAACTAGGCACTATTCCATACCCAATAGCATCAGTATTCGACCCCTTCACTGGCCCACTTGAAGGATACTGCCTCTTCGACCCCGAAGAATCTACTTCCACATATTGTAAAGGTGCAAGTAAGGGTGCACCAGTTAAAATACCAGCAGGTGTAAGGCTAGGACACGAAGACCTCTGGACCATGGACTACTTTATGACCTATGTAAAGTGGGTTGGCTAACTTTTTTAAACATCTCTCATCCTCATCTCTTTTTAACATGTTTTTGAAAAGATTAATATGAGGTGGAAATTAGTGAGTAGTAAAGTTTTAAGTACAAGTGCTAATATAAGTAGTGCTGAAAGCGTTGAGAACGTTATTCTCTCTGCTAGAAATATCTCAAAGAGCTTCCCTGGACCTGTTATTGCTCTAGATAGGGTGTCACTAGATCTGTATGCTGGTGAAATATTAGCTCTTCTCGGTGAGAATGGTTCTGGGAAATCTACTTTTGTTAAGATCCTTTATGGCATATATACACCTGATCATGGAGAGATCCTCATGAAAACAGGCAGAATTCTAGAGAGAGTAACGATTAATAGTCCAGCTGACGCTATGAGTAAAGGCATACTCATGGTTAGCCAAGTGCCTCAACTAATTAGTAAATTAACTGTTGCTGAAAATATGGCATTAACATTGACTTCTCTGAGAATACATGGTGTTAAGAGCCTCACATCTATTAAGAAAATATTGAAAATTATTAGTGAAGAATCAGAGAAAATAGGAATAAAAATAGATCCTAATGAGAAAGTTTATAATCTTACATATACGCAAAAACAACTCGTAGAGATACTTAGAGCTATGATCGTCAATGCTAAGATATTATTACTTGATGAGGCTTTAACATATTTACCACTACTTGAGAGAAGAAAACTCTATCAAGCACTCTTAAAGCTCAAAGAGCAAGGAGGATCCATTGTGATCATAACACACAAGATCTCTGAAGCAATGGAGATCTCTAATAGAATCGCGGTGCTTAGAGCTGGTAAAATAGTAGGTGTTGTAAACACTTGGGAAACAACTATTGATCAAGTTAGAGTCATGATGTTTGGTGAAGAAAGATCTAAGCAAATAAGCTACGTCAAAGTACAAACTATAAATCCACGTGGTGAGCCAAGAATAATTATAAGAAATCTCCACGTAGAAGACGACTACGGCAGAGAGATCGTTAGAGGAGTTAATCTAACTATACACGCAGGTGAAGTTGTAGGTATAGCTGGTATCTCTGGAAACGGCCAGAGAGAGCTCTTAGAGTCTATTGTAGGATTAAGAAAAATAAAGAGTGGTGATATCTATGTGGATAATGTAAATGTTAAGAGAAGTGGTGTTAAAAATATCAGAGAACTCGGTGTGAGTTTTATACCAGATAGACTCCTAGAACATGGTATTTCACCAGAAGAGAGTATTGTAGAGAATATTGCTGCATGTACTGTGAGAAATGGTATAAATATACCTTGGGGTTTAATTGAAGAGATATCGCGTGAACTCATAAATTCATATCAAATAATCGCTCCCAGTACTAAAACACCCGTCAAATACCTCTCTGGAGGCAATATACTAAAAACTATAGTTGCTAGAGAAATTGAAAACGCTAAAAAAGCCCTTATAGCGTGTAACCCTACGAGAACACTAGATGAGGTCTCAGCTATATATGTGAGAAGGAGAATTAGAGAGAAGGCTGTAAATGAGAACTTAGCTGTTTTAATAGCTTCAGAAGACCTAGATGAAGTCTTAATGGTAAGTGATATAATTTATGTAATGAACACTGGGAGACTATATGGTCCTCTAACTCCAGAAGCACCGTGTGAAGATATTGAGAAGCTCATGGTGATGTAGTTGAGATTCATAGTTCTAAGAAGAAAAACCATCCCCAGATATCATACTTGGATCTCTACAGCAATATCTCTAATTCTAGGTATACTAGTCTACTTATTCATAACAATACTAGTAGGAAGAAGTCCACTAGAAGTCCTCGTAAACATTGCAAGGTCTTTTATTAGCCCGAGTATTGTAAAAGACTTCTTTGTACTCATAGCTATGGGTTGTGCATTATTAATCTCTTTTAAGGCTGCTTTGTGGAATATTGGTGGTGAAGGTCAATTCTATATAGCAACAATCCCTGGAATATTACTAACACTCTTCATATTTAACCCTCGACATAATCCAGCACCAGCACCACTAGTAATCCTACTAGTAGCTTTAACAGGGACAATCATGGGTGCTTTCTGGGCTTTTATTGCAGCTCTATTTAGAGCTTACTTGAAAATAGATGAAGTTCCAGTTACATTAATATTGAACTACGTAGCTTACTATATTTTAAACTACCTAATATTTGGGCCTTTTAAAGGCCGCTATGTTTATGGCTATTTAAGAACAGATGAAATACCTGAAATCTATAGGCTTAATGTGAGAGTTCATTTACCAATGCGTGGAGACCCTCTACAAGTAGCTCTTCAGAATTTAACAGTACAATTAGCTTACTATATAGCTCTATTAGTTCTTGCAGTATTAATTTATGTTTTTACATGGTGGTTTTTTAAACACTGTAGAATAGGACTTTATACAAAGATTCACGGCTCTAACCCAAGTTATCTCCAAGCTGTAGGTGTAAGTGTTAATCACATTATTTTATTAACAATGACTATATCAGGTGCTCTCATAGGTCTCACAGGTTCTATATATTTACTATCAGAACTCGGTAGAATACCTTATGAAATTGAGAGACAAACAGCTGGCTATGGTTATTTAGCAATATTAGTATCATGGCTTTCACTACTAGATCTCAAGATGATACCGTTTTCAGCATACATAGTTTCTGCTCTAAGAAATGCTGGTATAGCTCTACAAGTAGCTGGTCTCGGTGGAGTAGAACAATCACTATTACTCATAGGTGCAATACTACTTACATATTCTATAACGAGGTTTCTCGTGGAATATGAGGTGAGATTTGAATGGTAATTGAAACTACAATTATACTTAGATTAACAGCTGCATTTACAACAATGTACCTGGTAGCACTAGGACACAGTATATTTGAGAAATCTGGAATATTAAATCTCGCTATTGACGGCGTATTCTTCTTATCAACTGGTGTAACAACAGCTGTTGTTGTCCCATTAACATGGCTTCTCACAGCTCGAGGACTCTCACTAGTTCTCTCAACAACACTAGCAGCTCTCACAGCTGGCTTAGCTACAGCTATTATTGGCATATTCATGGCGTGGACACTAACAAAACTACCTATAAGCCATGGTGCTGTAGGACTCTCACTAATGTTTCTAGGCTATGGCTTAGGCATTATAGCAGGTTATGAAGTTAGATTACGAGTTGGTAGTATTAGACCATATACATACCCAGATTCTCTAGGTATTTACTTAGCGATCCTAGCTATTACAGTGTTAATAGGACTACTCACCTACTTCTTCATATTTAAGACGGCTCTAGGCACGGCTATAAGAGCTTGTGGTGAAAACCCACATGTAGCATTAGCACTAGGAGCAAGTGTTTTAAAAACAAGACTTATAGCAGGCTTATTAGGCTTCTTCATCATGGGTGTAGGTGCTTCATTTTTTGTACTACTATGGCAGAAGTACTGGGATATAAAGACATATCTCTTAGGCTATGGATGGTTAGCTTTTACAATAGCATTAGCAGCTGGTAGACACCCAATAGTATTAATACCACTAGCATTCATGTTTGGAGGACTCGTAGAATTTAGTATAACACTACAAGCTAGACTTGGTTTACAAGCAGACTTAGCTAAAATGTTGCCATTCATAGCTGCCCTCATACTAATGATAATATATGGTTCAACAAAACTAAGAAGAATATTTGAACCCCCAGGAAGTCTCGGCAAAGTATTCTATAAAGAAGAGAGAACAATTTAATGTAACATAAAATTTAAATTATGCATTATTCATAATAGTAAATCTCAACAATGGAGTATTTAATAAGCAAAACCATAGAATAAATTAAACAAAGAGATCTGCGGTCTCATAGGGAATAAAATGAGTTAAAAATTATTTTACAAAGGTACCTTTAACTTCTCTTAACCACTCAGGTGTAACTTCTTCTGCGAAAGCCTTAAGTAATCTAGCAGTATTATAGATATCGCTGAGATCTACTACTTCAACTGGACTATGTATATATCTTGCTGGAATAGATATTGTTCCTGCAGGTACACCCTCTTTATTTAATGCTATAATACTAGCATCTGTCGTACCACCAGGTATTACTTCTACTTGGTATGGTATATTGTGTTTTTCAGCTAGAGAGACTAGTAGGTCAAATATTTTAGGGTGTACTATTAATCCAGAAGCTCCACGGCCATCAGCTACTTTTATAGCTGGACCTTTACCTAGTCTCGTATACCACTCACTTTTAGCTACACCTGGCACATCACTAGCAATAGTAACATCAACTGCTAATGCTGCATCAGGTGATATTGCAAAAGCAGATGTTCTAGCACCTTTTAAGCCTACTTCTTCTTGAACTGTAGCTACAAAATACACGTCTATTTTTGGATCTCTCGTCAACTCAGCAGCCTTAACTAGTGCTAGAACACCAACACGATCATCAAAAGCCTTACCAGAAACCCTTGTACCAGCAAGTTCAACTACATCTCTATCAAAAACAGCAATATCACCAACTCTTACACCAAGTTTTTCTGCCTCCTCACGTGAAGAAACACCAATATCTACAAAGAGCTCACGTAATTCGGGAACCTTTTGTAACTCCTCTGGCTTAGCTATATGTGGTGGTTTAAGCCCCACTACTCCTCTAATAAGCCTCCCATTTCTAGATCTAATTACAACTCTCTGATAAAGTAGAGATCTCTCTACTACACCACCTATAGGTATAACTCTGAGAAATCCATCATCCTCAATATGCGAGATAAAAAACCCTATTTCATCCATATGAGCTGCCACCATAACTCTACCTCCACCACTACCACCACGTTTAACACCAATAACATTACCCCACGTATCAATCCAAAGCTTATCGACATGACTCTCTAAGAGCTCAACAACAATATTCCTCACAGACTCTTCTCTACCACTAGGACCAGGAGCCTCTGCAAGCCTCTTTAATAATCTATAGAGCTCATCTCTCCACTCCACAAACACCACCCAAAGTATTCAAAAAAGCCTAGAGGTAATTAACTTTCACAGATATCTCTAAGGGTTAATGATCATGGTGAGTATTAGCATTTATAGGTTTATATTGACATCTCTGCTTACAACTTTACACTCTATACTAGCTGATTTTATACTAGAAGATGTTTTACCAATTTATAATTCTCTCTATAATACCACCAGTAGTGATAAGTGCTATTGTAGTTGAAAAATATAAATAGAGATTTGTCCTAGTTTTTACAATACTATACTAGATCTCTTCTACAATAATGCCTATTTTAGCTGTAAATCTCCTCCCAGCTCTAATAACTTCTAATATGATATAACCTCTATCAATGTCTCTCTCAATGATCTCTCTTAACTCAGCAACTCTCTTTACAGATTTCTCATCTGCTTTAATTATAATATCGCCTTCTACAAGTCCTCCAGCATCTGCAGGTGATCCGGGGATGACTCGGGCTATTAGTAAACCCTCGGTTACTGGGAGCTTATATAGTGCTGCCATAGTGGGGTTTAATGGTGCTACATATACACCTATCCACGCTCTCACAGGACGACCATATTTAATAATCATTTCTACAAATCTCTTAACAGTATTTATTGGAATAGCAAAGCCAATGCCTTGAGCAAAGGGTATTATAGCTGTTGTAACACCAATAGCTTCTCCTTCTAGGTTTACTAGTGGACCACCACTATTACCGGGATTTATTGCAGCATCTGTTTGTATAACGTCTTCTAACACAATATCCCTAGAAACTATTGTCCTCCCCACTGCACTAATAACACCCATAGAAACAGAGTTTTCAAGTAATCCTAGAGGTGAGCCAATAGCGAGTACTATTTCACCTACTTCAAGCTTATCAGAATCACCTAGTTTTAATGGTGTTCCATGTTCTTCGGTCTTTAATAAGGCAAGATCTCTCACAGGATCACTAGCTACAACTCTAGCAGAACTCAAATATCCATCACTAAATAACACATTTACTCTACTAGCACCTCTAACAACGTGGGCGTTAGTAATAGCATATCCAGGTGCAATAACAAACCCAGAGCCATAACCCCTCACAGGCTCATAGCCAAAAAACTCTAAAGGATGAGGTATCTCAGTAGAAATTGTAACAACTGATGGTTTAACCTTCTTAACTACATTTACAATTTCAAAACTAAGATCTCTAATACTCACTTAGAGCCCACCAAGTTTAAAAATAAAGTGAAAAGTAAAAATATTTAACCTCACGAACTGGTTTTCCAAGGACTTTTTACGTGTCGCTTAAATCTCCCATACTCCCCCATAATGAGCTGTAACGCAGGTTTAAATTAAATTAATGTGAAAACTCTCTCAGAGCACTTAATAATTTGTTTTTATCAATAATTTTCTTATGTGCATTTAGCTTAGTATGCTTATCACATATGAGTGCTGTAAAATCCCACTTAGAGTAGTCAACACTGTAGAGTACATAGACACTTCTCACACGTGAGTTTAAAACACCATTATTAAAACCTAGATTACTCGCTATTTCACTTAAAATGCTTTTTCTAATTAAGAGCCCATGATATCTCCCACGTGCAGTTGCATAGTCTGGTGGTTTGGGCAAGATAAATCTTAAAGCTTCTCGCTTAGAGAAGAGTTTTACTTGACTAGATGCCTCTTCAATCATTGATTCTAGGGTTTTTAGAGAGTTGTTTAAACAAGTTTCAATATCACTATTATTACACGATGTAATTTCAGGTAGCTTAACATATCCTAGTTGATTAGTAAACCAAATATCACTTGGATGAGTACTTGTTTTAAATGATAAAAGTACTCTTAACTCAGGGTATTCTCTATACTCGTCTCTCGCGTAATTAAAGAGTGAACAATCAAATATGTAGAGATCTCTACTAGCCACTGGTTCTATAAGTGCAGCATAACCCCAGAAGCAATTTCTCCCATTACTACAATACTTTGTAAAATACTTTTCACTAACACCTAGAAAACTCACTTATAAACCCCTAAACTTTAATGCCTAATAGTGGAAAATAACTCTACTTTTTAATAATAGTGTGTATTGGCTCACCTAAAATATACTCTGCTATATCTCTCAGAGACTCTGATATTGTTAAATGTGGATATGGTATTCTAGAGGCCTCTTTAACACCTAGTTTGCCGAGATATAGTGGTAAATATGCTGAAATAACCTCTGAAGCGTTAGGTGCAACTAGGTGTATTCCGAGAACTCTCTCTCTACTCTCATCTACAATGATCTTTACAAAGGCGTTCTTATACCCCTTAATCTTCACAGCTGAGAGGAAATATACTGGAATACGGAACTTTAAGTATTTTACACCTACAGCATTTAACTCTTTCTCAGTATAACCTAGAGATGCTACTTCTAAACCTGTAAATATCGTTAATGGTACAAGCTTATAGTCTACTTTAAACACATCTTCTTTAACTATACTCCTCGCAGCAACTAAACTCTCTAATATAGCTTTATGAGCAAGTAGAGGACCTCCAACAACATCTCCAGCAGCATAAATATTTTTCACATTTGTCTCCATATTTTCGCCAACTATAATATAGCCCTTCTCATCGAGTTTTACACCTATGTTTTCAAGTCCAACACCACTAGTCTTAGGTCTTCTACCAACAGCTACAATAATCTTTTCTACTTCGAGAACTTCTCCACTACTCAACTTAGCATGATAAAAAGACCCTTTCTTCTCAACTCCAATTACGCTAGTCTTCTCTAGTACTCTTACACCTCGCTGAGCTAGGTGTGTTTTAAGTGCTAATGCTATATCTCTATCTGTAAAGGGGAGTATGTGTTCTAGGATCTCTACAATAGTCACATCTACTCCTAGGGAAGAATAGATGTTAGCGAGTTCTACGCCTACTACTCCACCACCAATAATTAATACTCTACTAGGCTTCTCCTGAAGATATAACGCCTCTCTATTACTAATAACACCAACACCATCAAACCTAGCAATAGGTATATCAGCTGGATCTGTACCGAGAGCTAAAATAACACTATTACATTCAACACTACTCTTACCATTACTAGCCTCAACTACAACTCTCCCAGGCCCCGCTAAAATACCCTTACCCCTTAGTAGAGTAACTTCACGCGCCTGTAGTAAGTATTCTAAGCCTTCACGCGACTCTCTCACAATATTCTTAACCCATTCAACTAGATCAATCCACTTGTAATACACTTGACCACTAATTTTCTCAATAAACTTCACAGACTCTGCAAAATGATAAAATGCCTTAGTTGGAACACAACCATAGTTAGTACATTCTCCACCTACTAAGTGCTCTTCAACTACTGCTATTTTAAACCCCTTATCAGCTAGATATAATGCCGCAGGATATCCACCAACACCAGAACCCACGATAACAACATCAAATTTCACTCTAGTTCCCCTCTAAGCCTTTTCAAATAAACTCTCCACGTTGGTGTAAGATATTTGGGGTTATTAGCCTTAGCCATATTTACTCTTCCAACACTAGTATTAATCGGCCAATTCTTAGGTTCAAGTGAATTCTTATATGCTACTTCACTAATTTCTCTAAGCCTAGCTACATATTTATCAATATTCTCAGGTGTTTCTGTCTCTGTAAACTCTGTTTGTAAAGCCTCTTTGACTATTAGTGGGAAATATATTGTCGGAGCATAAAAGCCTGCGTCTAAAAGACCTTTAGCAATATCTTCTGCTGTAACACCAACTTCATTACTCATAGGCCTAGCACTAACAACAACTTCATGTTTCCTAAATCTACTTTTACCATAGGGTATTTCAAACCCCCTAATTTCACTCACTAATTTTGCGAAGTAATTAGTTACTAGTACAGCGTGCTCAGTAACTCTTCTAAGACCTTGAGGCCCCATCATTAATATATAGACATAAGCCCACACTAGTGGAACTGTATTAGCAAAGAAGGATTTTAGTAATCCTACGCTATAAGGTCCAAGTCCCCTAAGCTTATAAACCCTCTCTTTCTCATCATAAACAACCACATAGCCTGGTATTAAGTCTCTTAACCAGATGTTTCGATCTCGATCTACTAGTCTATCCTTAATGCAAATAGGGCCTGCACCTGGACCTCCACCACCATGTGGCGAGCTAAAAGTCTTATGTATATTTATATGTGCTATGTCAAAGCCCATGTCTCCTGGCCTTGTATATCCCATAATTCCATTTAAATTAGCACCATCGTAATATAGTAATGCATCATAATTGTGGAATAATTCTGCTATTTCAAGTATATGTTCCTCGAAGAGCCCTAGAGTACTCGGATTAGTGATCATTAGTCCTGCCGTTGAATCTCCTACAATACTCTTTAATGCCTCCATATCTACATTACCATCAAGCCCTGTAGGAACCTCTATAACTTTAAAACCAGCCATAGCAGCACTAGCTGGGTTTGTACCATGTGCACTATCGGGTATTATTATCTCTGTTTTTTTATCTAATTGACCTTTAACCTCATGATACTTCTTAATAGTTAAGACACCGGCTAACTCTCCATGAGCTCCAGCTGCTGGATGTAATGTACACACATCCATGCCAACAATATTAGCTAACCATCTCTGCAACTCATACATTAATTCGAGTAGTCCCTGAACAGTCTTCTCGTCTTGGAGTGGATGTAGCTCTGTTATCCTGGGGTCAAATGCGATCTCCCATGCTATTCTCGGATTATATTTCATCGTGCAAGAGCCTAATGGTACTGGGCCATTATCTACTCCATAAGACATCTGTGTAAGATTAGTAAAGTGTCTAACAACTTCAACTTCACTTAGTTCTGGTAATTGTGGTGGAGTAGTTCTCTTAATACTACTTGGTATTTTAACCTCGCCAACTAGATTCTTAATTTCCTCATCTATCTCTGGTAATGCTACTCCAATTCTTCCAGGAGCTCCTAATTCAAATACTAATGGTTCACTCCACTTAGCCTGCTTAAACACCTAGATCACCTCTTAAACACCACTTCTCTAAGGGCTTCAATAAGCATATCTATATCGCTCTTCAAGTGGACTTCTGTAAACGCGAAGAGAGCTGTCTCTCCTAGTTCAGGATAGTATTTACCAATGTAGAGTCCGCCGTGAATACCTTTCTCTAAAAGCTTCTCATGTATAACACTATATTTTAATTTAAACTCATTAAATGATATAGGAAACTCGTTGAAGAAGTCTTCTTTAAACACTTCTACATTTAACCCATTTTTCTTCATTTTGATCCACGCGTAGTGTGCATTGTAATAATTGATCTCAGCTAACTTCACAACACCATTTTTACCCAGCATTGAGAGATATATGGCTGCTGCAATAGCTACTAAAGCCTCATTTGTACAAATATTTGAAGTAGCTCTAGCTCTCCTAATATGTTGTTCTCTAGTTTGAAGGATCATTGCAAAACACCTTTCACTTCTAACACTCTCAGCTAAACCTATAATTCTACCAGGCATTTGTCTTATAAGATTCATATCATACCTCGTAGCAAAGACTCCTAGATATGGTCCACCATAGTTTAATCCAAGTCCTAATGGCTGACCCTCACCAACAGCAATATCAGCACCAAGTTCACCAGGTGGTTTTAGTAATCCAAGTGCTATAGGGTAAACGCCAGTGATAAAGAGAGATCCTTTTTCATGTGTTAATTCACCGATAGCTCTTACTTCAGGTTCAATAATCCCGAAGAAATTTGGATATTGTACATATACAGCCGCTGTATTAGAGTCTACTAGCTCTTTTACTCTCTCAATATCTATAGTACCACGTATTTTATCATAAGGCACTATTTCTAA
Source organism: Desulfurococcaceae archaeon (assembly GCA_020833225.1). Taxonomy (GTDB): domain Archaea; phylum Thermoproteota; class Thermoprotei_A; order Sulfolobales; family Desulfurococcaceae; genus UBA285. The sequence goes on along the minus strand of JAJHQS010000002.1, from coordinate 61,956 downwards.
TTTAATATTGTGAGGCCACGTATATGTCTCAATTACTTTCTTGTGAAATGGGTTCATATTAGCTGGTAATATAACTTTACCCCTGTTCTTATTAACTCTAAGAGCCATTAAGACAGCTTCAGCTGCCGCTGAACCCCAATCATACATTGAGGCATTAACCACATCCATGTCGAGAAGCTCTGCTATTAAGCTTTGATATTCGAAGAGAGCTTGCATTAATCCCTGCGAGATCTCTGCTTGATAAGGTGTATAAGCTGTGAGAAACTCTCCTCTAGAAACAATGTATTTAACTAGTGATGGCACATAGTGAGGATAAACACCACCACCTAGAAATGGGGGTGTTTTTAGCTTAGTATTCCTTGAAAACTTCTCCTCAATAACCCTCTTAGCCTCAATTTCAGAGAGAGGCCTCTTAAACCCTATTTCAAGACTCTCCCATATCTCACGCGTCAATAACACTTCTCGAGGAATATCAGTAAATAGTTCTTCAATACTTTTAACACCAATAATCTTTAACATTTTCTCTACTTGCTCAGGTGTAGAGCTAGGTATCCAGGGATGTGATGTATTCAATAAAATACACCAGTTTAAAGGAAAGAATCTCAAGGTAAAAAACTTAATCATACCTCCTTATAGAGTGAAGTGGTGTATGAATTGTATAAACGTATACCTCTACTCGATTTTTACATTGAGAGATTAAGAGCAGAGCCTGGCTTCTTCGGTGACTGGGAGGTTCCAATGAGATATACTAGTGCTATAGAAGAGCACTTGACTATTAGAACTAGTGTGGGTTTTTTTGACGTCTCACACATGGGTAGAGTTTTATTAAGAGGCCCTGATGTAGTGCCATTTATACAATATGTTTACACAAGAGACTTATCAAGGGTAAAAGTAGGCTTTATGAGTGGCCCCACACTAGCTTTAACAGAGCTTGCTAGAGTTAAAGATGATGAAATGCTCTATAAGATTAGTGATGAAGATTGGTTACTTGTATTAAATGCTCTAGCTAGAGAGAAGATGCTTAAGTACTTTAAGCACATAATTGAAGAGAGAAAATTTAAAGTCGAAATATATGATCTAACGGAGAAGTACTCTATGTTAGCTATTCAAGGACCTAGATCAATAGAAATCCTTGATGATCTTGGAGCTAAATGGGCTGTTGACTTAAAACCATTAGAATTTAGGCTAAATGAAGAAATAGCAGGTGTGAAGATATATCTTATTAGTAGGAGTGGGTGGACTGGTGAAGATGGCTTCGAGATCTGGGGTGAACACGGCGAAATTAAGAGACTTCTCGAGGTCATGCTCTCTAAGGGTATTAAACCAGCAGGTCTAATAGCACGTGACACGTTGAGAATTGAAATGGGATTTGTACTAGGAGATCACGAGTATGGAGAAGATCCATCTAAATTCCCCTGTGCAGTTAGTTTAAGATATGGTATGAGTGCTATATCGTGGGGGAAGAGGGGTTTTATTGGAGAAGAAGCTTTGAGGACATGTAGACGTGAAGGTGTTAAGTGGATTAGAGTAGGATTAAAGATCAGTAGAGATGCTGGTAGATTATTTCCGAGGAAAGATAGTAGTGTATATGTAGAAGACGTTTATATAGGGTGGGTTACAAGCGGTTGTTATTCACCGGTACTTAATAGAGGAATAGCCATGGCATATATAGATTCAAAATACGCTATACTAGGTGAAGAAGTTGAAGTTGATATTAGAGGTAAAAGATATCTAGCTAAAATCGTTGATTTCCCCTTTATCAAGAAATAGTGGACCTTAATGTATACTAGTTAAAAATACATCTTTTACACTCTACTCTCTAAGTATAATTGGTGGAGTATACTTGTATGAGTTTGGTGAATCTCCAGGTTTAGATGCACTATTACAATTATACCCTGATTTAAGAGAGATATTTGACCTCTCAGTAAACTACACTTTATGGAGAAAACGTTACTGTTTAAACATGAGTGCTGATGAAAATGTATTGTCACCACTAGCAATACTAACATACCTTGGTAATTCAATAGACATGTATATGGGGGATAAGTCAAATGAGAGATCTTATTGGGGTTTAAAATATCTCGGTGTTTTAGAAGAAAAAGTACATAGATTCATGGGGGATTTCTTAGAGACATCTTACGTGGATTTGAGACCTATTAATGATATAGTAGCTAATGTCTCAGTACTCAAGGCTTTTACAAAACCTGGTGATAGGGTTGTCGTGGCTCCTTTACAAGCTGGAATAGGCTTTAGTCGCAATAAGTATAGTATACTAGAAGCTCTTGGTGTAGGAAAGATCGAATTACCTCTTAACATAGAAGACTGGAATATTGATGTAGATAAGGCTATTAAGTTAATTGAAGAGGTTAAACCAAGAATAATTATGCTTGGAAGCTCACTCTATCTTTTTCCACATCCAAATAAAGAGCTTGCTGAGATAGCACATACTATTGGAGCTAAAGTCTTACATGATGTTGCACACGTATTGGGTTTAATTATAGGGGGTGTTTGGGAGAATCCACTTAAACTAGGAGCAGATGTTATTACAGCTTCTACACATAGAACTTTTCCAGGTCCTCAAGGGGGACTTATAGCTGTAGTTAATGAGAGAGATTATGAGGAGGTAAGTAATGTAATTCCACTATTTACTCCAAGTTATTATTTACATAGATTAATAGCTATTGGCATAACAGCTGTTGAAATGAAAATTTGGGGTAGAGATTATGCTGTACAAGTAGTTAAAAACGCTAAGACACTAGCAGAAGCCCTTGCATCTGAAGGCTTTAAAGTAGTACTTGAACACGTGGGTTACACGAGTAGTCATCAAGTAGCAGTAGATGTCTCACAACTTGGTAGAAGTACTAAGTGTGCTACACTATTAAGAGAAGCCAATATTATAGTAGATAAGAGTATTTTGCCACGTGATAAGCCTGAAGAAGCTAGAGATCCGAGTGGACTTAGAATATGTACTCAAGAAGTAACTAGGTGGGGTATGAGGAGAGATGAAATGGAGGAAATTGCTAGATTTATGAAGATGGTGTTAATTGATAGAAAAGATCCTGCCGAAGTAAGACAAAAAGTAATAGAGTTTAGAAAAGAATTTATTCAAGAAGTACACTATGGATTTAAAATAACGCGGGAGGATGAAATAAAACTATTAAAAATAATGCTCCACGCTGAAGTATAATTTTTCTAGTACGAGTAGATAAGAAGTTAAAGAGGTGGTCATTATGAGTTTAATTGAAGTTAAAGCGAAGGGAAAAACATATCTTGTAGCAACAGATAGGAGATATACAGAAAGCGATGAATGGGCTTTACTGGAAAGTAGTGGTGTTATCCGAGTTGGAATAACTGATTATGCTCAAAAAGAACTCAAAGATATAGTAGCAGTAGAACTACCAGAGATCGGTAGAATTGTTAAAAAAGGTGAAGAGATTGGTGTTATAGACTCAGTTAAGGCTACATCACCATATTATGCACCAATATCAGGTAAAATAATAAGTGTTAATAAGGAATTAGAAAAAAGCCCTGAACTCTTAAATAAAGATCCATATGGCGCCGGCTGGATAGTAGTAATTGAACCCACAAGTATTAATGAATATGAGACTTTACTAAAGCCTGAAGAATACGCTGAGAAGTTAAAGAAAAAGTAGGAGGTTTTCTCTTTTTTAACTTATTTTTTCCTTAAAAACACCTATGGTGTTATTTGTGGAATTAATAGAAGAATTAATATATAAGACTTCTCCTAGAGAGCTGGCTGAAAAAATAGACCATACGTTATTAAAGCCTGATGCTGACTACAAGCTATTAGAGAAGTATATTGATGATGTAAAGAAGTATGGATTTGCACTCCTAGTGATCCCACTCTCCCTTGTAGAGAAGACTAGGGAAATTGCTGGTAGAAGTATTAAGCTTGGTGTTGTAGTGGGTTTTCCACTAGGTAATACGTCAACTAGGGTTAAAGTAATTGAGGCTATAGAGGCCGGTGAACTTGGCGTTAGTGAAGTAGATATGGTAATGAATATTAATGCTTTTAAATCTAGAGACTTCGACTTCGTTAAGCACGATATAATTAGTGTTGTTGAAGCCGCTAAGAGCAGGGGTGTGAGAGTTGTTAAAGTCATTATTGAGACAGGCCTACTCACAGATGAAGAAAAAGTGAGAGCCGTAGACATAGTAGTTGAGGCTAAGGGGGATTACGTGAAGACTTGTACAGGTTTTCTAGGCTCAATTGCTACAATACACGATGTTTCACTACTATATAAGGCTAGTAGGGGGAGAGTTTTAGTTAAAGCTTCTGGCGGGATAAGACACGCCTTAGACGCTTTAACACTAATAGCTGCTGGTGCTAGTAGAATAGGTACTAGTAGTGGAGATAAAATAATAGAAGAGTTTTTAAAATTAAAAGGTGAAGAGTAGTGTCTACTCGCGAGGAGTTTGAAGGCGTATATATAGTTGAACCCGCCGGCAGATATCTAAGGTTACTTCTCAAAGTAAATAGAGTCTACGCTCTAGAAAAATCACCATACCAAGAAATAGTCCTCGCAGATATTGAGGGGTTTGGGCGCTCACTAATACTAGATAAATTTATACAAAGTACTGAGAAAGACGAATATATGTATCATGAGCTCCTAGTACACCCAGCAATGTGTCTACACCCACACCCAGAGAAAGTATTAATATTGGGTGGAGGAGAAGGAGCCACGCTGAGAGAGGTATTAAAACACACCACTGTGAGAGAAGCCATTATGATTGATATAGATCCAGTGGTAGTAGAGTTCTCAAAGAAGTATCTAGAACACATGCATAAAGGTAGTTTCAGCGATCCAAGGGTTAGAGTAATAATAATGGACGGTAAAGACTACGTTAAACAAGCACCCAACAACTACTTCGACGTAGTTATCATGGATTTAACAGACCCCTATGCTAGTGAAATAGCTAAGCCACTTTATAGTCCAGAGGCTTTCAGAGAAATAAGAAGAATACTTAGAGACGACGGTGTTGTTGTAACACAAGCTGGTAGTAGCTACTTTTACCCAGATGAATATAAATGGGTTCTCAGCAGTGTGAAGAGCTCATTTAAATATATCTCAGAATACTGGTTCTGGGTGCCGAGTTTTGGATTAAACGTGAATTTCATAGTAGCATCTAACGTGTATAGATTAGAAGACTACGTGAACAATATTGATGAAAGATTAAGAGAGAGGGGAGTAATAACTAGACTCGTATCTGGGAGATTTATAGATGGCTTATTAAAAATAGGTGTTCTCTACCCCTAATTTTTTAACTAGTCTTCTTCTTGACAATTAATACTCCATCACTACGCATTTCTAAGACAATGACTTCTTCACCAACCCTGATCTCCTCTGTAGAAGTAGCTCTCCAGATCTCTCCTTCAAGTTTAACAAAACCAAGAGCTCCAGGCTTTATATCCTCTATGACAACTGCTACTTTACCCCTAGGCGTGTATTCAATAGGCTTTTTCCTCTTAGCCTCAGCGATCTTGAAAATCACAAATCCGAAAAACCCTCCGAGTGTGACGCCTACACCTATTATAAATGCCCTAATAGCCGCTATGTATTCTTCTGTTGGTAATGCTCCTATTGGAATATACATTGGTAATAGTGCAAAACCCAGTGTTAATAAAATTATGCCACTAATACCGACAATTCCAAATCCAGGCAATATAAAGAGCTCAACTGCTAATAATACTGCTCCTAGCATTATTAAGAGTAGTGAAACTATATTTGGATTTAAACCAGTACTTATAAGTCCAAGTAGTATTAACATAAAAGTTAATGGGAGAACAGCTAGTTTACCAGAAACTAGTGCAAATATCGTTCCCAGAATTCCAATAGATACTAATATGTTAGCTAGATATGCATTTGAGAGAATCGACCACATCCTAGACCTTAAACTACAAGCAAAAACTTCAACTCTACTAATCTCTAACTTATAACTAACTCCACCCCTAGTAATAGTGTAATTACTCAATATTTGCAATAGCTCACTATAGTCATTTACCTCTAAATCTACAACTCCACTTTCAACAGCTGTTTTAGAATCTACTGCTCGCGCTTGAAGTATAAACTCTCCTATAAGAGTCTTATTTCTCCCAGCACGCTCAGCATAAACCTCTGCTTTTCTAAGTATAGGCTCAATAATCTTAGATTCATTGATAAAAGTCACTTCGCCTGTAACAGGGTTTACAATAACAGGCTGCATAGCTCCAATAATAGAGCCTCTCTTAGCTGCAACAATATCCGCTGGAATTATTATCAATGTACCAGCACTTAAAGCCTTGTTCTCAACATAGGCGACAGTAGCAACTTTAGCATCATAGATAGCATCACCAATAGTAAATCCTGCATCTAAATATCCACCATAAGACTCCACTTTATATATTAATGCAACACCACGCTCTTCAGCTGTCTTAACAGCATCTACAAGACACTCAGCTACACCACTATCTATAGTATCCCATGGGGGAGTAATCTCGACTAATAAGGCCTCTTTATAGCTCTTCTCAGGTGAACTCATAGCTGTAGAGGAAATAAGGTGAAAAGCAGAGGAGAGTATGGTGAAAAAGATAATAGTGAAAAATACTCTACGAGTATTCAAATTTAACCACCAAGTCTCTTTTCCTGCTCACGAAGAGCCCTCTCAACACCTACAAGCTTACCTATAACACCACCCGTCTCTGTTACAACTACAAGAGACTTCTCTCTGGCAATCTCAATGAGAGTTTGTAATTCACGTAGCCTTAAAGCCACGGGGTGATCTTCATACATTTTCGCGGCCTCGCTAAGTATTAGTGATGCCTGTCTCTCACCCTCAGCTTCAATAACACGAGCTCTCCTCCACCTCTCAGCTTCAGCTTGTTTAGCCATAGCTCTAGTCATTTCTTCAGGTAACTCAACAGCTTTAATTGTTACAGCTGTAACTTTAATACCCCATGGCATAGCCATTTCATCTAGTATAGCTGAAAGCCTCTTATTGAGCTCTTCTCTCCTCTGTAATAAATCATCTAATTCAGCCTGTCCGAGAACATCTCTTAGAACAGTTTGTCCTAGTAAACTCACTGCGTAGTGATAATTAGCTACACGTGTAACAGCAGCTATTGGATCAACAACCCTATAATATATTACTGCATCAACAGTCACACTAACATTATCTCTCGTTATAACCTCCTGTTTAGGCACATCAACAGTTATAGTTCTCAAGTCGACTTTAGCAACAGTATCAATAAAAGGTATTATTATAACTAGTCCAGGGCCAATTGCACCCCTAAGTCTGCCAAGTCTAAATACAACTAACCTCTCATACTCTTTAACAATCTTTATAGCTGAAGCTAATAATGGTATAACAATGAGTAACACTATGATAATTAATACAATAGTCCAGAGAGCTAACACGTTTTTCGACCTCTCCTTAAGCGAAATTACTAAAGCCTGTAATATATACTCATATATCTCTAAACTTCACCTAGGAGTTTAAGAAGAATGAGAAATACTAAATTTTCTTAAACTAGCACCCCCAATTATACTCTCCCACTCTACACCAATAGCTGATAAGAGTTGTTCTAGGCTTGATTTAAGCCTCTCAATGTATTTTTCAGAATCTACTTCATGTTGCCTAGCTAATTGTGTAGGCTTATAGCCGCCACCACCTTTAACTATAACTACAAGTACTACATCACCCTCGTGAACATCAACACCATGACTTCTAAGCTGTAATGCTGCTTTAACGTGGAATGGTTGACTTTTAGTATATGCTGATGGATCTTTAGACAACGTTGTTTTAATACTCAACTGATCTAGCGTGATCTCTTTACGCTTTAAACCAACATAATAATACTTCAATGTCTTCTCAAGCCACTCAATAAACTCTGAGAAATCTGTAGGAGACTCTATTTTTGAAAGCCTATCATTTATCGCGTTAAAGAGGTCTTTTATAAACTCTGGCGTATTTCTCTTCTTCACCATAAGGCCTTTAATCTCTATTTCACCACTAGTAGTTCTTCCAAGATAATTCTTTTTCAACCCAGTAAACACTGTAAACGTGAATTCTTTATCTAACTCTATATCTAAACCTAGAGTTTGCTGAGTCCACTGTTGTAGTAGTTCGAGGTGTTCTCTACTATAAGCCCATATAAAAATAGAGTCTGTATCACCATACAATGGCTTTACACCCATTTCTGACGCTTTACAGACAATGTGTTTAAAAGCAACTCTACCAAGAGCAGTTACACTCTCAGCTACAGCTGGTGAGTATAACGCAAATTTTTCATCTCCAAAAACACCATAACTAGCATTTATAAAGACTTTAAGTGCTCTCTGTACTACATCATACCAGACTCTCTGCTCAGGTGTTAATGTCTTATCTTTTACACGCTTCTTATAAATTCCAACTCTAAAGTCTCTTAATATACCTGTGAGTAATGCTGTTAAACCAATTTTATCAGTACACACTTTATGTATTTCAACACCAGTCTCATCGCGGACACTAACTTTCCTACTACACCAATCCATATCTACAGTCTCATAGCTGAGATTATAGTTCTTTATAATACTCGGATATAGTGATGCTATATCTAAAACCGCCACGTTAAAGAACACTCCTTTAGGAGGCTCTATGACGAGTGCTCCAGCATACTTCTTACCCTCAATAACAGCTTTAGTAGAGGATCTCACGCGATTAGCTATATCTTCTTTATTTGGTATTAAATAACCTCTCCTCCTATGTTCCCAGAAGAATAGATTTTGTATCCAGCTCGAAATTTGTTTTCTACAAACCTCTTCAAAACTAGTCTTAGAAATACGAGCTAAGAGAACTATTAACTTCCATACAAGCTCATCGCTGAAAGTAGTTAATTTCATCGTTATCTCAGCATCTCTCAAGTTATAAGCAGCTAAAAGTCCAGCAGAAATCACGCTAATAGTCTCTTCAAAGCCTATTTTAGCCATTCCCAGTAACGCGTCGGCTACAGCGTCAAGCCTATTTTCCTGGTATTTACCTCCAAAAGCATAGTTCTTCACCGCCCTATTTGAAAAGAACTTGTAGAGATCTAGGTGTATACTAGTCTCTAATCCCAACATACCTTCCCTTATTTGAATAGGGATCATGGACCTAGGTATTCCGAGTTTAAGAGATCTCACGTATAAATAGAGTAGGTCGAAGTTATCACCATTATAAGTTAACACTATAGGATACTTTGAAATAGTCTTATAAACCTCTAGTATAAGAGCCTCCTCGGAATCATATATTTCTATCTCTGCGTCTACAGGATACTCCCTCGGGTTTAATGCGTAAGTAAACTTGTTTTTAAATGGGCGAGATAGTATAAAGACTTTTTTAAAGCCTTTATTATCAACTATACTCACACTTATAACAGGGTATTCTGCAAGCTTAGGGCTAGGAATTCTCCCCTTAATTGGAGTATACACCTCTACATCTAGTGAAACTCTGAGTGCAGATGGAGGTGGTTCTTCAAAGAGTGCTGCAAATAGTCTTGCAGTACTCTTTACCTCTTCAGGTTCTTTTTCAAATAGCTTCTCAATAGATTTTAGTGTTGATTCCGGTATAGAGGGCTCTACAATAGAGATCTTGAAAACCCCATTACTACTAGTAATGACGTATTTCATACCTGGTATTAGTCCAAGGTCAAATATGTAGTTAGCATGATACTTTATCTTAGCCTCCCATGCTGTTTCAACTTTATTTCTCAATTTTTTAACAGCTAGTGGATCTCTTGTAACTACCTTTACTACTTTAATACTCCTCATTGTGAGTGGATCTATTTTTTGAACTTCTTCAAATCCAAGCACTAAATTATCAGAACTCAACTTCACCTTTAAATTCTCAACACTCTCATTTGTTAAAAAATAGGGGTGATGCCCCGTGGGGTCTATTATTTTAACAAGTTTATCTCCGCTCTCGCTGAGAAAAACAAGTACAGCTCTACCTAGTTTACCATCATAATAAACTCCTAACAAGTAGTGTGGTGTATTTATAATCTTATCGAAGTTTCCTTTAAATGGTAAAGTTAGATCTATGTGTTCTACTCCCCCATGTAAGCGTGTATTATTCATTGCTTACTCTCACCGCTTGTGAGCATCATTATTGCTTTAGCTATATCACCTTTAGCTTTAATTAGGGCTTCACGTGCTTTCTCATAACTTACACCAGTATATTCAACAATAAATTTCACATCGTCTTCTGACACCTTGATCTCTTCTACCTGCTCAGATCTCTTTCTCTGTTCTTCACGTACATTCTCACCTGATATTTGAAATACCGTTTGCTTAGCGATCTTAAAGACTAACACTTGAGGTTTATCTACGACAATGACTTTATCAGCTAAGTGTATTTCAACTCTCTCTGCACTTTTAACCTCTTCAACTTCAACACCATATCTCTTAAGTAGTCTTCTAAGCTCATGTGGACTTAGAGATATCACTTTAAAAGCACCTCTAATATTAACTCTCAATACTATGTTTTAAAGATGTGTAACTCTGGTAAATGCGAGTTGGAGTGTGTATGCTATGTACTTGAAAATTAAGGTTCTTGGTGGGGGGCGAGAGGTCGGCAGATCAGCTATTATCGTTGAGAGTGTAGGTAAGAAGCTCTTATTAGACTATGGAGTTAGCTTTGACGAGAAAGATAGGCCAATACTACCATTACATGTGAGACCTATAGAGGTGCTTGCAGTCCTGATCTCTCATGCACACCTAGATCATATAGGTGCAGCACCATACCTCTATATAACAGGTAATCCAAAACTATTAACAACACGACCAACTATAGATGTAGCTAGACTTTTAACAATAGATTTCCTGAGGTTAAATTCACTTTACGTTGACTATGAAATGAGGGAGTTTGATCGTATGAATAGTAACGCTCAGTTTGTTGAGTATGGTGAAGAAGTACAGGTAGATGATTTCTCAGTGCAGTTTTTTAATGCAGGACATATTATTGGGAGTAGTTTGATCTACATTGAAACACCGGGCGATGAGAACATATTATATACTGGAGACTTTAATACTAATCAGACATGGACACTTAAACCAGCAGATACAGCTCCGTTAAAAGTAACAACATTAATAGTGGAGTCAACATATGGATCTAGAAATCACCCACCACGCGGTAAAATGGAGGAGCGACTTATCCAAGTGGTAGAAGAGACTATAGATCGTGGGGGAGTAGCGTTAATACCAGCATTTAGTGTAGGTAGAACTCAAGAAGTAATTACACTACTTTACACACATGCACCATACTTAGACATATATGTAGATGGCTTAAGTAGAGATGTTACTGAGATCTATTCTAAACACAGGGGGTTTCTTCGAGATCCAGTTCTCTTTAACAAAGTTGTCGAGAACATTAATTTCGTCACAGACTCCTCTATGAGGAGGAAAATTGTAAGAAAACCATGTGTTATTGTAGCATCAGCGGGCATGCTTAAAGGTGGACCAAGCCTCTATTACCTCAAAAAACTCTACGATAACTCAAAAAACTCTATTATCTTAGTAAGCTATCAGGCAGTTAACAGCAATGGACATAGAATTCTCGAGGAAGGTCAACTCCTCCAACACGACGTCGGACCTATTAAAGCTAGAATTGAGTGGATAGATCTCTCCAGCCACGCTGGTAAAGATGACATTGTCAAATACACTCTACAATATAAGAATACTCTACGAAATATTATAATAGTTCATGGAGACTACGAAGAAGCCCTAGTACTCTCAACTAGGATGAAAGAGTTTATTGGTGAAGACATAAACATATATATCCCAGCTAGCGGTGAAGAAGTAGAGATTACAACATGACATTAAACCCTCCCCGAGAAAAACTCTTACTCAACTAGGACTTAAGATTTAAACCCTTTAATTACAATAATAATGTTTCGGAGCCGGGGTAGCTCAGCCTGGAAGAGCGCCGGGCTGTTAACCCCACATAGTAGTAGCCGTGGTGGAAACCCGGTGGTCCGGGGTTCAAATCCCCGCCCCGGCGTTTTCTAAAAGTTTCACTTTACTCTCAGCTATAACTGTAATTTAATTTAACTGGGTGTTTATTGTGAAGAGCTATGTACATGTAGCTGTAGATGTCTATGATTTATATTTAAGGCTTATTGAGGCTGGTATTTACTTTATCTCGGTTGATGAGCTTGCAAAAATACTTGCTACTTCAACTAGGAGTGCTGGTAGAGTGCTCTCTAAGATGTATGAGCTTGGCTTAGCTATGAGATTAAGTAAAAATACTTATAAACTTATTAAATTCTAAGTGAATTAGAACTTAATAAAATCTTCTACTCTAGGTGGTTCTGGTTTTAGACCTTTTCTAGTTCTTATTTTAGCTATCATATCCATTAACATGCTATCTGGGAGTGGAGCCCATCTACTAAACTCTTGACCCCATATAGCTTTACCTGCAGTAGCGTTTCTTAGAGCATCAGCTATGTCAAGTGACTCTGCAACAGGGATCTCAGCTATTACACGTGCTAAGTTCTCGGATTGCTCAACATTCAATATTTTACCACGCTTCTTAGTTATAATAACCGAGATATTACCAATATATTCAAGTGGTGTTCTAATATCGAGTTTAAGTATTGGTTCTAGTAGTGTAGGATTACTTGTCAAAAATCCTGCAAAAATAGCGTTTCTAACAGCCGGATATATCTGTGCTGGTCCTCTATGAGCGGGGTCTTCGTGTATTATTGCGTCGTGTAATATTACTTTTAACCCTCTCACAGGCTCGTGTGCTAGTGGACCCTCTCTCATAGCTAATCTAAAGCCCTGAATAAGTGTGTCTCGTACTTCGCGGAGATATTGTACACCTACTGTTCTATCTACTAATACATTTATGTTCTCATCTATAGCAATAATTCTCCTAGCTTCATCTGTATCCCAGCCCGCGTGATCTCTTAAAATCTTAGCCCTCTCACGTGAATCCATATCCTCTGTTATAATACCCTCTTGTATAAGCTTTATTGTAGCCTCGTCGAGGGGTTCTACACTAATATAGAACTTGTTGTGTTTATTTGGCGATTTACCCTCAAATATTTGACTAGCTGATCTAATAGTCTCTCTATACACTATAAGAGGTGGTGTTGTCACTACTTCAAGCCCATAAAACTCTCTTAGTAGTGTGAGAGCTATTTCTATGTGAAGCGTCCCTACACCGTGAATTAAATACTCCCCAGTCTCCTCATTAATCTTCACAATAAGACTTGGATCTTCAAGATGTAGCTTGTAGAGAGCATCAATAAGCTTAGTTAACTGCTGTGGGTTTTTAGGCTCTACAGCTACAGTTACAACAGACTCTGTTATCATTCTAAACCTCTCAAATGGGACAATCTGATCTCTCAACATGGCTGAAGCAATAGTCTCACCAGCTCTCACTTTATCAGGACCTAGTATAGCAGCTATATTTCCAGCTGTAACATCACTTACTAGCTCTCTATAAGGCCCCATGTAGAGCCCTACTTGTAATACTCTCTGAGCAGTCCTAGCATTAACAAGCCATACTTCATCACCGGGCTTTACAGTACCCGAGAACACTCTACCAGTAGCTACTAGGCCAGCATGTGGATCTACTTTAACATCAGTAACCATCATTATTAATGGGCCGTTAGGATCACACTCTACCATGTATTTTGCTATTTCACTATTAACATCACCATGCCAGATCTTAGGTATCCTATACTTCTGGGCTTCACGTGGATTAGGAAGATATTTAACAACCATGTCTAATACAGCCTCATGTAGTGGAGCGATTTTTTGCAATTCTGCTACAGCTTCTCTACCACGATTATAAATATCAATAATATCACTTATCTTTATACCTTTCTGCTGAGCTAAGGGTATTGTAAGACCCCATCTATCTCTAGCAGAGCCAAAGGCTACTTGCCCCTTAGCTGGATCTAGAAGCCACGCCTTTTGAAACTCCTTATCAGCATAGTTTGAAATAAGTACGTTAATATCTCTCACGATCTGTACTAGCCTCCGCTGAATATCCTGAGGCGACAATTTTAACTCTTTAATAAGCCTATCAATCTTGTTTATAAAGAGAACTGGTTTAACACGCTCTTCTAATGCTACACGTAAATACATCTCAGTCTGCGTCATAACCCCTTCAACAGCATCTACTACTATGATAGCTCCATCTATAGCTCTCAGAGCTCTAAGTGTCCTAGACTGAAAATCTACGTGTCCAGGAGTATCTATAAGGTTTATCACATATGGCTTACCCTTATACTCGTGGTAGAGACTCACATTGGCAGCTTTAACAGTCATTTGCCTCCTCTGCTCTACATCAAGATAATCTAGTGCTAATGCTTGACCAGCTAGCTTCTCTGATAATAATCCTGCAGCACTAAGTAGAGAGTCTGATAATGTCGTCTTACCGTGATCTACATGTGCCGTTATACCTATATTCCTGATTTGATCAATGTTCCTCATAATCCTTAATACTTCAATAGTCTGCTTATATTTAACCATACTATACACCATTATTATTCATAAATGAGTCTAAATCCCTTAAAACTCTTATAAAATTACAAATTTCTTACACTTAAATTCTCTAAATACTCCTCAACCCGCCTCCTAGCATAACTCAACGCACTACTAACAATATCACTACACTTCTCGCGAGGCGTAATACAGTGATTTACCCGAAGATCTATGGTTAAATCCACGCCACTAACGCCTCTTGAAATACTAGCTACAATTGTATATTCACCACGCCTTTTAAGCTTCTCATCAAGATATTCTTTAATACTCTTTTCAACTATTAGTAATATTTCTTCGAGTTTTTCTAATGGTAGATTTCTCAGTATAGCTAAGTACCCTTGATCTCTCTGTGAACTACTCTCCTCACTAACCAACACTAATCCCATGTTTAGCTAAAGCATCTCTTAACTTGTTCTCGAGATCTTGTATTTGCTTATTTAAGAATTCTAATTGCTTCTTATACTTATCTCTCCTAATAATGAGTAATTCTTTTCTCTCTTCAAGCTCTCTTAATATCTCTGAGCGTGTCTTTTTAACTAACACGTGTCCTACACTCTTATAGAGCTCTACACTATCATCTAAGTTTTTCAAAGCATCATTAATACTGTCTATTTCACTCAGCTCAGCTTCAACTGTTCTTAGCTCTGTCTCTATTCTAGCATAATGTTCTCTGAGAGTCTGATATTGAATTATTAATTGCTGAACTTCTGGTGGCAGACTCTTCTCACGCTGAGTTTCCGACATTTTCTAATTCACCTACAATTCTTAATAGTAGAGCGAGAAGACTTATTAAATTATTATTTAAAGCTCTCACTTTACTAAGACTAGAACACTCAAAGATCAATATAAGGGTCCTCTGAGATATATTAACTTCACCTCTACAAGTCTCTGGCAGTATTGACATTTCAGGTGTAAGTGCCTTATACACTGCTTCAACCAAGCGATCGTCTAATTCTACTTTATATACAACTCTAAGTTTCAATATCACCACTCTTAACTACTCTAAGTACTCTTAACACTGGACCCACGAGTTTTCCATGAACACCTTGAAATTTAACCTCAATATACTTTTCCTCATCCAAGATCACTGTAATATCCGGGTTCTCACTAATTCTAGGCTGAAAAATCTTAGTTAAGACGTCTGCGAGGAGATAACAGTCGCTAGAAATACACTTAGAGTAATTAACACTTAAAGTCTCAACACCATATATTCTCGCCGATGAAGGATTTTCTCTAGATAACTTGACGCCTTTAAGTAATAGATCAACTATTTTTACTAGCCTTAACTCAGGTTCTTCAAGGACTTCATATATTGATATTAATTTAGGGTTTCCATGTAGCTCTCCGACTAATAAAACATATTTTAATCTATTTACATATGCTTCTACAGCTAGGTCGTTAAGTGTTCTATGTCCTCGCTGAACTCTTAAAGCCCCTGGAAACACGCTTACAAGGTCTTTTACAAGAGATCTAACTCGAGGCGAAGAGCGATGTGATGTAGTAATGAGAAACAATAGTTTTACTCCCTAATAATAATCTCTGAGTAGGTTTTAGATAGGCCTGTTCTAGGTATATATGAGCCTCCAGCCCATTTAGCACCACATTTTCTACAAATCCAAATACCAGTACTTAATCTCATAACATACCCCTTGTGTGCGCAAAATGGACACGTGTGATCGGCATATCTCCTCTCAAGAACTTCTTTAACTTTTTTTCTGAGTGTTGAACCATATCTTGCCCCATATCTGCCAGCAATACCCACAACTCTAGTTCTACCCATAAACACCACCTACATTTCTATTAGTGGTTTAATGTAGTCTTGTGGGTTATTTAACACATTCCTCATAAAACTCACTAATTGCAACCCCTTTTCAGAAGCAATATCTAATGCGTTTTCAAGTAGTTTTCTCGAAATACTCTTCTCACCCCTCTTCTGTGCACCACAAATTCTCCCCTTTTCATCTACAGCTAAAACTATCAACGTATCTACGACCTTCTCCTCCTCGAGAGTTGGATCTACAAAGAGGGTGTTTTCTAATACACCAATAGTCACAGTAGCTACTAGGAGATTTAATGGTAATGGTGTTTCACGCATACTCTTATCTAATATATATTGTCCACTCTCTGTCTTAATGAGCTTAGGTATTTTAACGGTTGCAAGAGCAAGCATAGATGCGAGCATACTAGAGTCTACAATGTTTCCATCGTGGTCAATTAAGTAAATGTCGTTATAGACAACCCATACAGTTCTACCTGGCTCTATGACAAGGTCTTCGAGTCTAATAGCACGCGGCTCTCTAAGCGACCTATCAACTATTCTAGCTACTTCAATGGCGTTTTCATCTGGGGGTCCAGGTTCAAATGAGGGAGAAGCTAGAGGTACAAATTCAGCGTGTACTTGTAAAACACCCTCATTAGGTCTATCTCTAAATGGAGCTCCAAGATCTAGTTTCACACCTGTAATAACCTGGGTTTTGCCTAGTTTAACTAGAGCACTACCTTCAGCCTTCTTTATAGGGCTAAGTATTACTGATATAGGTCTATAGTCTAATAACCCCCTGCCATCAATTCTCTCACCACGCTTAATACTCTTAACAATCTGTTCAAACTGCATTTTAGGCACGATTTCTCTCTCAGGCGTAATGCTCATTCAAACTTCACCTCTTCTAATACTTTAATGTACTTATTGTAAAGTGCTTCTTTAGCAATTTTATAAATGTTTTCAGCTGCTTTAAACGCCATATCTAAGCCCACTTTCACCTCTTCACGTGTAAGTACACCATTTAACTGGAAGAGAACAATCTCACCGAGATTTGGCGCTATACCCACTGGCATATCAGCTTCACCATATTCGTCTTCTAACCCATTAATATCTAATACTAATACACCATTAACTTTCCCAATAGCAACCCCGATCACAATATCTTTTAATGGTATTCCAGCATCAGCTAGAGCTATTGAAGCCGCTGTAAGCCCAGCTGTTCTAGTCCCACCATCAGCCTGTAACACCTCTATAAAGACGTCTATACCCGTTCTAGGGAAGAGTGAACTAAATACTACGGCTTCAAGTGCTTCTCGAATAACCTTAGAGAGCTCTATTTCCCTCCTAGTTGGTGCAGGACTTTTTCTCTCATCTGTTGAGAAGGGTGCCATGTGGTAGCGTACACGTAGAGTAGCCCGCATAGGCATACTCATATACTTGGGTAATGCTTCGCGAGGCCCATAAACAGCTGCTAATACTCTTGTCTCACCATACTCTACTAGAGCACTGCCATTAGCGTTTTTCAATACACCTACAGCTATTTTAACAGGTCTCATCTCGTCAGGTCTTCTCCCATCTATTCTTCTCCCATCTTCGCGGATTAAAACGGGCTTTTGAACACTCACAATTGAACACCTAGTTTTGATGCTAAGTAAGATCTAACTTCTTCTGTAAGACCTCTCATATGAGCTTTAGTCTCTATGAGCCTTATAGCTTTAACTAAGACATCTAGTACTCGTTCATCAGGACACCTAGCCCATATATACCCATTAACTCCTACTACGAGCTCGCATTTAGTCATATTTGTCAATAAATTATACATACTCCCCTTTTTACCAATAACACGTGCAACTTTACTAGGCTTAATCTCTACTACATATCCATCAATAATTTTCCCAAGACCCTTACCCTTAACAGTTAAGACAGGATCTCTTAGTCTATCAAATGCAGCTACTTTTGCTAATACATAGTCTCCAATGTCGAGATAATTTCTCAAATTATGTATAGCTGGATTAAACCCCTCAATAACATCTGAAGCTGGGAGTATTGCTTTATATGGTGATTTAATATCAACACTCCAAGAAGAAACACTAACACCACTAATAACACCTATCACGGTGTCATCTTTCCTAGGTATATAAGTGCTCTCGAGGGGTACTACACTTAAAGTATTATTTTCAATTGATACAACTCCAACTACATCACTATATACTCTATTACCAAGTATATAGATGTGTTTCTCCGGAATATGTTTTAATTTCTGCTCAAATACACCCTCAATTAGTGCTAAACAGTCTCCAGGCCTCACTATTTGTCTATCTGCAACTAGTATTTTTAATGTTGGAGTAGTTGTTGACAACTAAATCACCTAACACTTGTAATTTTTACATCACCACTACCCTTAGTTATAGCGTTAACTCTATCTATTAATTCTTGTTGAAGACCAGCGGGAATTTCTAATTCAACTTGTAAGCTACCATCACTAAGCCAAGTTGTCTTTTTAACTACACCCATACTCTGTAATACTCTAAGCCCCCTGCCACTACATTCTGGGGGGAGCTTTACTATAGCATATGCACGTGCTATTTTTATCGGTATAACCTTAGCTAACTGAGACACTATAGTATCTAATTGTTGTTCAGCTGGTTTAAAGGGATCTATAGTCACCCTCGCCTGCTCTAATGCTAATTCCAGCCTCTTTAATGGTATTGGCAACTTCGTCTTCGGGTCTACAGCATTCTTAGCTATTAGATTTAATACTTGAGCTTTTTTCTCCTCAATAAGTTTTCTCCTCTGTTCAGCTGTTAATTGTATTTCACCACGTTTAATAATTTCAACAGCTACTGTTCTCGGATCTTCTGTTCCAAAAACCTCACGCATAGCTTCAGGTGAAGCTTTAAGACCTTTTTTAGCATCTTTGTAGATAAAGTCACTTACAAGTACATCATCAATACTCACTGATTTACCCTCTTTAAGCTTAATTGCTAAATCAGGGTTTACTAAGACTTCAAATCTATGACCCTTAGCCTCATATCTGGCAATAACATATTTCTCGCTCAAAACAAAAACACCCATGATCTATGTTTAAAAAGATTTAAACTCAACTCGTAAACTTCTCTTAGTAATCAATAATAAGTTTAGACTTTTATTTTACCTTCACGTCCAAGTTCTTCAATATATTCTTTAATCTCGCTCTCACTTAGTAGTTTAAATTTCCTAGTCTCTTTATCTACGTATCCTACTTCTATAAAGTTCTCATATGGCTTACTCTCAATAATATTTACAATAGCTTGTATAGCTAATTTAATTGTGCTCTTAGTGTCAAGATCGTATTTATAGTTTTTCTCGAGGAAGTCTTGGACAACATTACTCTTCTCACCTATAGCAATAGCGTAGTAACCAATGTAGTTACCACTAGGCTCTGTCATGTAGAGGTGTAATCCTCTGTCATCAACACCTGCAAATATTATTGCTACTCCAAAAGGCCTTACACCAGCATGTTGTGTATAGATTTGTTTAACATCACACACTAATTTAACGAGGTGTTCTACTGGAATAGGCTCATCATATATAAACCTATAGTAGAGTGTTTGCTGTATAGCATAATCTAATAGTACTCTCCCATCACCAGCCATGCCCGCGTATGTAGCCCCTATGTGATCATCCACTCTAAATATCTTTCTCACACTCTTCTCATCCGCAAGCGGTAACACCCTCCGCTTCTCGGCAGCTATAACACTAGCACTACTCGTCCTAATACCGAGACTAGTCCATCCTCTCCTCACAGTCTCAAATGCATATTCAACCTGATATATCCTACCATCAGGCGCAAATATCGTAATCGCCCTATCATAGGCAGCTGTTATTGGCAAACTCATACACTACACCCACATACACACTACACTACTCAACTACCTTACGTGTATAAAATAATTTAGGGAATAATAAAAACAAAACACACTACACTATTTAAACCCCTCCCACTAGAAAAATAACTAGGAGACGCGGGGGTGCCCGAGCCTGGTCAAAGGGGGCGGACTTAAGATCCGCTGGCGTAGGCCTGCGTGGGTTCAAATCCCACCCCCCGCACTCCTAAACCACTTATTAAAACACAAAAATCTCATAACTAAAAGTTTTTAAATGACGTGAAGACTCTAGTATATGTCGTAGCGTTTACCACCTACCAAGACCTGTAATTATCTGTGAATAGCTGTAAATGCTTGGCAGGTGGCTCATCACGCTACCCCCGAGCCCCCTCACCGCAGTGGCTCAGCCTCTGTCGCCAGGGGCTTCAAAGCCCTGCGGTTCTCGGAAACCCGGAGACACCAATAAATATGTAAATCTCTTGGTTTTATAAATTTTGCAGAGGCTCAGCATACACCATAGCCCTGAGAAGTATTTAGAAATATTTACAGCTATTTACAAAACACTTCAAACCTGTAACAGCCTTTTACGACGTATTATTTTGCATCTGGGCTATTAGTAGGCTAAGAACAAGGCATTTAAAAAGAGATGTTATCGGGGAGCTCGTAGTTGAGATCTTAGCTATTAATTAATATAGCTGAGCTGCTAGGAGATATATGAGTTTGTGTAGTATTTGTCATCAGATCGTCGCGAAGTAATCATCAATCATACTGGAGCGGCTTCATCACCGATTATAGTATTTTTAATAGTCCTTAAAATCTAAGCTTTCTAGTTAACTCTCTAGCTTTTTTCAATGTCCCGGTTGTTCTCAGCGGCAATAATATACACTTCTTACCTTTAATGTTTTTTACTAGTCCGAGAGCGACAATAAGGTGATCTAGGTAGAGATGTGTTACTCTATACACTCCTCTCTGAGTACTCTCATCAAATAATACTAATTGTGGAGAGGCCTTATAATACATAGTCTTACTAAATAATTCACAAAACTTACTTGAAACAGCCTCTTGGAGATCGCTGAATCCAACTCTCTCTTCACAGATCGCGGTGAAGACAACATATCTCCTCCTTAATTTCTTACTAATCTCACTACGCTCTTCTCTAGCCCTTAAGAGAGCTATACACGCCCCTACTAAACGCCTAAATCTTAACAGTGTAATTGAGATTATAATTAGAAATGCCAGTATTAAAGCTAATATAATACTGAATAATAATATTATATCTACCACTAAGACACCTAACTCACACATTTAATTTTCGAAATATTATTTGCCTTGGAATATCAGTTAAAGCTAATAGTGCTATTTTCTCTGGAATATCATAAAGTGTTTTCAAAGCCTTAACAGCTACAAGTGGATGTAAGAGCTCATAAAAACTACTCGCAGAAGTGCCTAGTGCAAATCCCAGTTTAAATCTCACAAGCATATTTAATCTCCTGTAAAAATAACTCTTCACCTCACTATTACTATAAAGCAGGTGAGGTATACGTATTTCTAAGGGCTTACTATAATACTTCATTGTACTAAACTGCCTCTTATCAAATATTCTAATATTACTCGGCGTTAAGAGAATAACATCTACTCTACCATCATGAGCAGCCCACCTAGCAACCTCTACGCTCTCAGGATGTACAGCTATAACGCTCTCTCTATACTTAACTTTCCCAAGAGCCTCCCTAAGATCACTAATACTACTAGCATCTATGACAACTTTACCTACAACACTCACACCTCTCTCAGTCATCTCACTAGTTCTACCTGAAAACTTCTCACAGGCGATGAGAGTATACCCTAGCTTATAGTACATAGAGAGATTTTCATCAGTACAAAGAGCTGCATGAATATCGGCAAAAACACGTCTCAAATATCAACCCCTCATAGTAAGATAGATCTAGGAGTAGAGGTAAATTTACCTTTTAATTACTATTACTTATTGGTTAAGCAATTAAATTCATATCACTTAAAAATTCCTCTAGATCTTTAGGGCTTTTAATGTTCTTTAAGTGTACTATGAGTTTAACCACGTCATCTGTATCTGATAATTGAAATTTACTTCTAAGTAGACTTTGCTTAGAAAATCTCACTGTAAACTTCTTCTCCCCAGGATCATATCTAAGCCTACTAGTGATCTTCAATATCCTCTTCTCAGTCTCTTCTAATTTACTCGCTATGTACTTCATTATTGAACTTACTAACACTGGATTTTTTACTTCAATAGTCATTATTGTTATAGGGTTTCCATAATAGCCTTTCTCATGCTTCACTACGGTGGTGAGCTGAGATCTAATGTCCTCTGGGAGGAGGTTTTTCATAGATTCTTCAACACGTGAACACTCCTCTGTAGCGTGGCAAAAAGCAGTGATCTTTAGTGTTAAGGCCTCTACTTTTCTTCTTTCAGTCTTTCTGCTACTTGCCAAGGTTCACGAGCCCCTCTACTAGCCTCATGCCTCTTCTTTAATAAGCGTTCTTTTTGCTTCTTCTTCCACTTATAGTATACAGTGCCTTTCAACCCCCTACTCTTCCTCAAACCTCTCATTTTCTTGCCAGCACTTGTTAATCCTCTAAACACTCTACCCCTATTTTGTGGCTCACAAATCCACTTGATCTCTGGATCTCTACATATCGATGGATGATGTGAGTCAACTAATATTACTTCAAACCACTTATATTTACCATCTTCGCCAATATAATAGCTATTTAGTACCTCTAGATTCCTATATTTCCTAGCAGCTCTCTCCTCAGCTATAAGCCTCAAGCTCTTGGCTGGAGCATATCCATAAACACCCATTCTCTTAGGTCTACGCCCACTATCAGGTCTAGGCCTCCTCTGACCACCTTTTCTAACACGTACACGTACAATTATAAAACCTATTTTCGCCTTATAGCCTAGGGCTCGAGCTCTATCAAGCCTCGTAGGCTTCTCTACTCTAACTACACTTGGCTCTCTCCTCCACTCTAATAACTTCTCGCGGAGCAGTTTCTTGAGATCTCCTTTATAAATCTGTTGCCAAGTCTGAGCTAAATAGTGATACATACTTTTTGCCAAGATAAACACCATTTTAGTGCCGATTATACTTAAAGATGTGCTAGGGGTTTATATAGAGTACAGGGGAGTGCTATTTGCCTGTAGTAGAGAAGTTAATTGGTATTGTGGGTAAAACTAATGTAGGTAAATCTACCCTCTTCTCAGCTATGACACTTATCCCAGTTAAAATAGCAGATCACCCCTTCACTACAATAGAGCCAAATATTGGTGTAGCCTATGTTAAGAAGAAGTGTATTCACGTAGAACTAAGCTTGAGTACTTGTAACCCTAGAAGTGGTTTTTGTATTAGAGGATTTAGATTTATCCCTGTAAAAATAATGGATGTTGCTGGATTAGTTCCAGGAGCACATAGAGGTAGGGGTTTAGGAAATAAGTTTATGGATGATATTAGACAAGCAGACGTCCTCATACACGTAGTTGACGCGGCTGGATCAACAGACTTAGATGGTAATAGAGTAAAACCAGGTACAGCTGATCCTGTGGAAGAGGTCGAAAACATACTCTTCGAGATTAACGAGTGGTTTAAAAACACAATTATGAGAATATGGGAGAGTAAGATATCTAGAAGTATTATTACTGCACAAAACCCCTTAGACACTATTTACCAAAATCTCTCAGGATTAAACATAAAGAGAATACACGTGGTAGAAGCTATAAGGCGCTCTCAATTAGAATCCAAACACCCAAAAAACTGGACTACTAGCGATATAGAAGCATTCTCCCTAGCACTTAGAGAAGTCTCAAAGCCAATTATAATAGCGGCGAATAAAGCAGATCACTACGAGGCGAGAGATAATGTAAAGAGACTTGTAGAGCTATATGGCAGAGAAAACGTTGTACCTGTCAGTGCACTAGCAGAGCTAATTCTCAGAAAAGCTGCTCAATCCGGCCTTATAGAATATACCCCTGGAGATAGCTCATTTAATATTATAAACTCAAAGGCATTAACACGAGAACAATTGAGAGTTTTAGAAATGATTCAAGAGAATGTTCTAAAGCCCTACGGGTCGACTGGAGTTCAGGAGATTTTACAAAGAGCTGTTTTTGAAAAATTGAAACTCATAGCAGTATATCCTGTAGCTGATGAAAGTAAACTAAGTGATCACGCGGGCAACGTGCTCCCAGACGCTTATTTAGTTGAAAAGGGTACTACTGTTAGAGAATTAGCATACATGATACACACAGCCCTAGGAGAAGGTTTTCTATATGCTATTGACGCTAGAAAGAAGAGGCGTGTTGGAGAATCCTATGTTCTCGAAGACAACGACGTTGTAAAAATAGTCTCTACACTATCACACTAGTAGAGATTGTACTTTAACTTTTATGAAGCCTCTGTTGCCTCCTCATAAGACTCCAATATCTCTTAGCCTCCTTATAGTAGTAGTCATCTTCTTTCCTACTACCAAAAAATTCAACTCCATGATTTACAAGAATCTTCTTTAACTCCTCAGCCTCCTCGCTTGTTAATTCACCTCTCTTAGCGAGATATTCTACAACTCTAATAGCCTCTTCAGTAGTCTTACACCTCCTAATATAATCTACAACTGTAGGTACATAATTTCTCCAGGGATCTGAAAACCCACTCTCTACTCTAAGTGTTAACTGCTTATCTCTATCACTAAAAATCTCCTCAGCTAATCTTGGAAATTTCTTCTTGAATTCTTCAACACTAAACTCATGAGACACATACATCACTACTTAGTCTCCATTAGTAATGTACTATGTGAGGGATAAATAACCTTAGAGGGGACATCTCTATATACAACTGTACCCGGCATTATCCAGCTATAAGAACCTATTTTAACACCAGGCATTATTGATACATTAACACCTGTTTTTACATAAGCCCCAATAATACTCCCTAATTTAACTCTACCAGTATTCTCTACGACGCCCTTAATGTTCATTTTAATAGGCTTTTCATCAAATCTCAAATTCGCTATTACTGTGCCAGCACCTAGATTAACACTTTCACATATAACACTATCACCAATGTAAGATAAGTGAGATGCGTGAACATTCTCCATTATAACGCTCTCTTTAACCTCAACTGAGAAGCCTATTTTTGAATTTTGACATATAACACTCCACGGTCTAATGTAAGCATGTGGCCCTATTCTAGCACCTTTCCCAATATACGTAGGTCCCTCTATAATTGTGAAAGGCAATATCTCAGCCTCTTCTTCAACATATACTTCACCCCTGATGTAAACAGGCTCAGTGATCTTTCCTTTAATAGTAGTTTTTATTTTTGAAAGAGCTATTTTATTAGCCTCTAATATGTGCCATGGCTTACCTACATCAATCCACTTACCACTATACTCAAAAACTCTCACAGGCTTCTTAGCAACAACCCTATTAATTATACTTGGAAACTCTAATTCACCACGTGGACTTAACTGAACATCACTATTTTCTACGATATCTCTAACACTCAGCTTATAAATGCCTGCATTTACTAGGTCAACTTGTGGTTGCTCTGGTTTTTCAATAATATGCTTTAACCACATATTATTATCCACTATGAGAACTCCATAATCCTGTGGATTTGGAACATGTACGCCGACAATTACATTATCATCTATTTTACTAATCTCCTCAAAAACTCTCCAATCTTCTAAGAAAATATCAGAGTAAGACACTATAACCACGTCATCTGGACTAAGCACTTTAATAGCTTCTAAAACAGCGTGACCAGTACCTAGAAGGACCTCTTGCTTTACAATTTTAATTCTCCCACTCATAAGCCCTGTGCTCTCAAGATATTTAACTACAAGCTCAGACATGTAACCAGTGACAACAACTATTTCCTCTACAATTTCTAATAATGCCTCAATATGCCATTGTAATAGTGGCTTACAAAGAATAGGTATAAGTGCTTTAGGCTTAGTCTCAGTTACAGGTCTAAGCCTTGTACCCTCACCAGCAGCGAGTACAATAGCCTTTAAAGACACGTTAAAGCCCTAAAACTACTAATAATAGGTAGAAATAATTAAATAACATTAATGTTAAATAAAACTAATTTAAAACATATAGAATTTAGCCTGGCATAGCTTTACGTAGTTGTATAGGAGATATCACTATAGCTGGTTTAGGTCCCTCAGGTGTCGGCACCATTAGTAGCTTTGTCTTATATACTTCTACTCTTCTTATAGGATAGATCTTCCTAGCTCGCTCAGCTACTTCATTAGAGATCTTATAACTCAAGATCTCTGATAAAAACTCGGCCAGTGTTAGTTCTGGAGCTTTATTAGTAATGTAGTTATACATAACTTTTCTAATAGCTCTCTTCTGACTAGTTTTACACCTATAACTCGTTAAAGCAATTATTGTAATTCTCAATACATATCCATCTTTTGTAGTTACATCGAATATACCTTGTATTTTACTACTCTTTCTCCTAATTAAACTCCTCATATAATCTCTAGCTAACTCGTGTCCTTTAAACCACGTATATGCTTTATCTCCCTCAACTCTAATTATTTGAAAATATAATTTTACATGTACTTGTGAAATATCACCCGTTATATCATAGAGTGTTGTCTCTAATACTCTCCCAATCAATTTATCCGGGTCATCCGCAGGTATTGTCCCTAAACTAATATTATTAAACATTTCTGGCGCTAATACCTCATACCACTTCTTCAACTTCCACTTGTCTTTAATAGGCTTACTAGACAATTTAACTAAGCACCTCTCTAATAGCTGAACTCATATTTAACACTACAGGGTTTATTAACTCTTAAGCGAGTTATATATGTTTAAAACAGCTTTTAATACTAATAAGGAGTCATTTATAGTTGCCTTAGCCCTCTTTAGAGCATCAATAATACTATCAGCGTATACGTGGATCTCCATAGAGTATACACATTCATTAGTACCTTGAATTTCTCTAAAAATCTCTAAAATATGCATATTTCCCGGTACATTTTGATTATCAGGTGTAAGAGCCCTCCTAGTAGAATCTACTAGTCGACATTCTCCAGTAATATTTAATATAGCCTCTACTACACTTTGCATAATTGATCCTCTGTACACTTAGAATACGCCTCCTCAGGCTTTACACCAAGCCTTAATAATTCTCTCAGAGTAGTCATTTCTTCCCCATTACAGAGGAGTTTAATGGGTCTGTCTCGTGGAATAATACCGTGATATAGTAATATATCAATTACTAAATCTGGTCTCTGCATTGAATCTTCACATTCAAATATACTCCTCTCATCTCTGAGAAATTCTACTATTTGATTAGAGAGAGATATTGCCAAATAATCTAAACTACTACTACATAGTGCAAAAATCTGCGATAACATATCTATACTTAGTGGTGTTAAAACTAAGTCTAATGGGCAATTTTTACACATACTTCCATATACTACTAGATTCCCCAAGGTCTCATAAGCCTCTAATTCTAATACTACACCGTGTACTTGTATATACATGTAGAAGTCTCCTACGAGTTTTAATTGTAATTGTAAATCTTTCTTCACATAGTGCTGTGAGATTTCATTGATCCTCTTTATGAGATCTGAAATCCTTTTCACATCTTCATCACTAGTAAGCTCTTTCTGCTTAACAGAGAGCGGGTCATTGACACCATAAACCTCTCTTACAACTTTAGTGGCGTTTTCCACATTACCAGTAATTCCGGGAATAAAGGGGATTAGTGTCCTCGTTAATGCTGCTACTAGATTTCTCCTCTTAGCCCCCCATAATCTTAAACCAACAACTTCTGTAAATATTTTCTGAGTTGAGAGCTCACTGAAAATAGTGTTTTCAACACCTAGAAAAGATCCTGCTTTAAAATCATAGTATCCACGATATAGTGCCGATAGAAGGGCTAATACTTTATCCCACTTACTAATACTACCAATGCTCTTCTCAAGCATTGTAACTACAAGCGCTGTAACAGAGCTAGTGGTTGTTGATAATGTAATTTGTTTCTTAGCGTTTAGCGGCTTTAGATTTAGGAGTATTGCAGGGTCATCTCTATAGTCTACGAGTATCTTAGGATCTAAATTAACTCTAACATCCCAGCCATGTTCACTTAGATTCTTAAAGAGTATTCCAGCTGAGAGCAAGGAGTCTAATGAGCTATCTGACACCACTGTGAGGCTCCTATAAGACTCTATAAAATCTATAAATGTCTTCTCACTCAAGTAAACTTGACACCAATTAGTAAGAGTAGTTGAGTTTCATTATAAGCGTGTTCTTTATGATGTCTGAGTAGTCTTATAGAGGCCTGTTGATATAATTAACTTAGCAGCCTCTGGGTCATATTTCCAGTCCGGTGGGAGTTTACCTACACTCTTATAGTACTTTACAAGTCTATGTATTTTAGATTCAACTTCGATTAAGCCACGCTCACTATGATAGTCTTTGGGGTGTTCTTCAAGGTGTCTACGTAGATTTACAGCTTTTTTCATTAAGTTAAAGAGGTCTTCTGGAACAACTAGTTTAATACCGTGCTTTTCAAGCACATCTTCAACTTTTTTACCAATGACCTGTTTTAATAACGGTATCCCATATTGATCTCTAAGTATAATTCCGATCATTGATGGGGAATAACCCTTCTTAGCTAACTCTACCACTAACTGCTCTATATCACTTGGACTAAGGTCTAACTTTAACCATCGAGGTGGGCCAGCACGAGCCGGCCTCGTTGAATGCGATTCCCCCTTATCACGCTTCTTATTCACTAGACTTCACCATTACATATTACAGTACAATAGACACTCCCCTTAAAAACTACTTAAATAGTTCTCTTTAACTCTACATATTTTTCAAATACACGAGATATTGCTTTAGCTCTATGACTATACTTATTTTTCTCACTAGTAGTCATTTCAGCAAATGTTTTTGTCTCGCCATATGGTGTGAAAATTGGGTCAAACCCAAATCCCATGGTTCCTCTAGGAGATCTCACAATATACCCGCAGACTTCTCCCTCATCAATTATAACACCGTTTTCGTGAATTAAAGCTGCCGCTGATTTGAAACATGCCTCTCTATTATCTATATTCTCTAGTAGTTTAAGCACGCCGTTTATTCCAATAGTCCTATATACGTAATTGCTATAAGGGCCTGGAAATCCATTTAAGGCTTTAATAAAGAGGCCTGCATCTTCGACTAAGACAGGTTTATTAGTGTAGAGACGTGTTAATATCGCGGACTTTAACACTATCTCTCTGAGACTCTCAGCTTGAACCTCTATTTTTGGTATGTTGCAATGCTCTAGCATAATACCATAACTCCTAGCTATTTCTGAGACTTCTTCAAACTTGTGGAAGTTACTAGTAGCAAAACAGATCTTCTCATCCAATATACCTCTCCCTTAATATTGCTTTACGTACTTCTCTATCAACATATCTACCCCTAGCGCGAATTTCACTCACTTTTCTAATAACATTTTCGCCCCCGATTTTACTATATTCTTTGTACTTTTCAAACATATTCTTAGTAAAGATCTCTGAGAACTCTGGATATAATGCTTCAATACTTCTACTCATTAGGTGTAAGTCTATAGCATACTCCTCGATATCAGTACTATAACCCGCAAGCCCAAAATCAATTATTACAATACTACTACTCCTCGTAAATAATATGTTTGCAAGTGTGAAATCCCCATGATAGATCTCCATATTATGCATTAATGCTGCATACTTACCAATACTCCCACTAATATCTATAATTGTTTCACGTGGAAGAGTCCCTAAGATATCTGAGAGCCTAGAACCCTCTACATACTCCATTACTATAACACCACCTTCCTCATCTACAAGTATAACTGAGGGGACAGGTAAACCAGCTAAGTATAATTCTGAAAGAACTTTAGCCTCAGTTCTAGTTCTAGACTCAATAAACATCTTATTAAATATGGGATTTCTATAAGGTTTACTCACTCTCTTCTTTACAACTACCTTTATTCCTAAAAAATCAGCAACATAAATCTCTGCTTCAGCCCCTCTCGCTATGAGAGAGTTGCTTAGAGAAGCCATGGATAAACCTCCTCATCAAGTCTCAATCTCTGTTTAACTACGAGTTCTTCGGGCTTTACAATTCTACCATATAGGTATTGGAGTAGACCTGTATAAGCTATCATTAAGCCATTATCACCAGCTATCTCTGGAGGTGTACCATAATATCTTACACCATAAAATCTAGCTATAGTTTCAAATTTCTCTCTAAGCACAGTATTAGAGGCGACACCGCCAACTAATAGTATTTCACGCTTACCTGTTAACATTAAACTCCTCTCAACAACTTCAATAAGCATGTTAAACGCAGTCTCTCTCAAACTATTACACACTCTACCTAGTTTCGTCTTATCGCCCCCAGCTTCTCTAGCGATTCTTAAAGCAGCTGTTAATAAACCCGAGAAGCTCAGATCAGAACCTTTCACAGTGTATGGTAGAGGAGTAAACTCACTACTCCACTCAGCACAGATGTCAATAGCGTGTTTACCTCCAACTATATATGGTGGTGCTATACCAATTTCACGTGTAAATGTGTCTAATAGATTTCCGAGTGGTATATCTAAGGTCTCTCCTAGAACACGGTAACGTTTATCTTTTTGAACAGCTATGAGAGTATTACCTCCAGAAACATAGACTATGAGGGGGTCTCTCATATTACCTACGAGTTTACCTATCTCTATATGAGCTACAGCGTGATTAACTGGTACTAGTGGTTTACCCCAGTAAGCCGATATAAACCTAGCTAAAGTAGCACCTACTCGAAGACAAGGTCCAAGCCCAGGACCTACAGCTACAGCTACTACATCAATATCACTTATACTAATCCCAGCTTCACTTAGAGCTCTCTTAACTACCTCGTTAGATACATTAACATGGTGTTGTGATGCCTCACTAGGGTGAATTCCACCTCTCTCAGGCTTATATTGACTTGAGACATTGGCGAGAACACATACATTATTATTTTGAAACTCAATAATACCTACTCCAAAAGTGTGACTAGTAGACTCTACGCCGAAAACTACAAGCGATCCTTTAGTAGAAGGCACTAAAACAGGTATTTCAAAACACATCTTAGTTGACATTAATTAAAAGCCTTTCTAGTTTTACTTAACATATTCAACATAACTACATTTACCACAATGCCAACGCGGCACAGGCTCTTTATGAAACGCCATAAAAGAACCACACTTAGGACACTTCTTATTTCTCCTCTTAATAGTCCACTTCTTAACGTCTATCTCGTAGAGTTTATGTACATAGGGCATTT
Source organism: Desulfurococcaceae archaeon (assembly GCA_020833225.1). Lineage (GTDB taxonomy): Archaea > Thermoproteota > Thermoprotei_A > Sulfolobales > Desulfurococcaceae > UBA285. The sequence goes on along the minus strand of JAJHQS010000002.1, from coordinate 30,477 downwards.
AAGTCACCTATTGTGTTTGAAGTATTTTTGAGAGAGATTCCTCATCTCTCTTAATAATGTATTCAGGTTCAAAAGCTCTAGCTCTCTCAGGGTTATCGTATACATGTAACTCTACTCTACTAACACTTAATCCACGCTCGGTTACAATAGATCTAATAAACACTAAACCCACATCTACATTATAGAGACTAGCTACTGCTTTCTTCAATAAGCCTCTACTAGGTGTACCCTCACCACCATGAAAGATATTTAATACTACTTCACGTCTCCCCACTATTGGATTATAGCGTTCTTCTACTATTTCACAATCATATTTATCTAGTAATCTCACATGTCTACTCACAGTTTAAACACCACACTTATACGTGACTATAGTAGGTTTAAGTATTTTTAACACTTTTAAAGCCACATTTACATCTGAGTCAACTTTAACAACACCGGTACCTGGTTGTCCATAGAGAATACTTATATTACTCTTAGCAAGAAACGGTATTACAAGTAAATCTTCTTCTCCAACTACATGAATATAACCCCTTAAAGTACTCGTAGAAGTAGTCATAGCGTTTAAACTCAATAAACCAGGCGGATTTATAACTACTCTATACTCACTTATACCCTTTACTATATTGTCAGAGACATAGTGACTCCTCTTACTCTTATAGTCAACTACTTTAACCAGTGTCCTATGCCTTGAAGAAACAATATCTCCAACAGAGACTGTGGCTTCAAGTCCTTTAACATCTCCATAAGTAGGCTTAATGTACAAAGTACCCTGAGGCATAGCTAGAAATCTCCTAAATTCACTTGGCAATAGTAAAGCGGGAATATTCATAATTTTACTCGATTTTAACTGCATATCTACCCTTACCACTAACACCTAGGGTTTTCGCTAACTCCGAGTTCTCTGGTTCTATTACTATTAAAACACCACTCCAATCACTAGTAAATTCCTTTGACCCACAATATGGACAAACCTCAGCATCTTTATCTACTAGGGCTCTACATGAAACACACGCCTTAAATGGTATACTCTTCCTCCTAGTACTCATGTAGTAGCCACCAACCCACATAAGCCATGTGATCTAACTTTAAATACATTTTCAAAAACATTTCCTCACCCAGTAGACTTCTTTCCTCTAATCCACTCTAATTTACCAAGCCCAGGCTGCCTCATAGTCATATGTATTCTAATACCCTTACCCGGTAGAATACCAGTTGCATATACCCTTGCACGTAAAACATCACCTCTCTCAATACGCCTTCTACTCTCTTCTAATAGTAGTGAGCCAGAAGCTGTGTCAAAAGTTACATGTTCATCTGAGACCTGGTTAATGTGGATAAAGCCGTCTATTACGCCGAGATTCACGTAGAGACCAGATTTCGTAGTAGACACGACTTCGCCCTCTACGACTTCTTTTATAAATGGTGAGAACGCCACGAACTCGAATACTACGTTGTGATATGATGCTCCATCTCCAGGTATTATTAGTCCTAGTGGATCAACATTAACACTCACTATTGCAATTATTACTGCTAAGCGTTTAACTCCTCCACTTGGCTCTTCAATATATACTAACATGTTTTCATACTTAGATCTCAATTCCTCTAATACAACAGACTCTAAAGGCCTCATAAATTTACTTGGCGGTATTCTAACCACATCTCTAGTTTTAACCAATATAAACACGGTATTTCACGCTCTCTAAGCACTTTTAATCAATTATATAATAGTTAAATATATAGTCCCTCAATTTTCACTCTTCTAGCCTCTTCTCTAAAATATGCTTCTGGAACACCATGTATTCTCAGTTTTCTACGTAATTCTCTATCATTTGTGGCTACTATAGCGTGATTTTGAAGAGCAAATCTTATAATGGCGTCGTCAACGCTCTCACCAGGCTCTACACTATAGTCTACTATTCTACAGTACTTTTCAACTAATTTAAGAGCAAAAAGTGCTTTTTTAGCTGTAATACCCTTAGAACTATTAGCTATATTTACGAGCTCATCGTAGACAGGTTTTAAAACTATGAATTCAGGTTTTACTGCAAGTTCCTCTTCAATGTTCTCGAAGACGGGTATTCCACTAGCTGCGAGCATTAACATATTTGTATCTAACACTACTAGCAACCTCCTACTCGTAGAGTTCTTCAATAAAACCCCACCCTGCAAGCCTCCACCTAGCAATTACACGCCTACCAATAGCTACACGAGCACCACGCCACGTTGCTACAGGCATTTCAAGATTTAATTCAACCCGGTCTTTGCGAGTACTCTTAACAGTAGCTATTCTAGTAGCAGGTCCAACAGCTACAACTACTTTCTCACCAACTTGTAGTGGTGGGAGCTTAGCAGGTTGACCTCTCACATCAACAACTCTACTGAGAGCGTTATAAGATATTTCAATAGACCTTACAACTGGTAATTCATAATCTGCTTTCACAACAATAGAGCCAGCTAATTGATTTGCCTTTGTAAGCGAGGGATCTAGTGTAGTTCTAAACGCAACTAACCCACCTGGCTTAGCCTCATCTACCTGATACTCACCAAATCTCATTTCCTCAATCCTAGTCACTACTGGTGTAAATAAGTGTGATGTCTTCCCAGACTCCCCAGGCTTCTTAATGCCAGGTAGAATTTTTACTTCATCGCCAACTCTAAAAACACCATGTATTATAGTTCCACCTATAACACCGCCTTGTATTTCACTATAACGCGTACCCGGTCTATTTATGTCGAAACTCCTAAGTACATACATTACTGGTGGTGCTTCTAGATTCCTCTGGGGTAAAGGTATTAATTTATAGAGTGCTTCTACAACTACGTCGATGTTAACTTTGTGTAGTGCACTTACAGGTATTATTGGAGCATCCTCTGCTATAGTACCTTGCACGAATTTTTTAATCTCTTCATAGTTTTTAAGAGCTTTTTCTCTAGAGACAACATCTACCTTGTTTTGAACAATAATAATGTTTTTTACACCTAGTATTTCAAGAGCCATTAAGTGTTCAATTGTCTGTGGTTGTGGGCAAGGCTCATTAGCAGCTATAACTAGGATTGCACCATCTACAACCATGGCGCCGCTGAGCATAGTTGTCATATATGCCTCGTGTCCAGGTGCATCAACATAGCTCACTCTACGCAGTAACTTAGCTTCTAATCCACTAGGACACGTGAGCTCTGTAGTATATGATTCTGGAGGAGAGAGGTCTTCGCAGTACGCAATGTTACCGTCAGCATAACCTAGAAATATAGTCATACCTCTCTCAATCTCCATACTATGTCTAGCTGTCCATATACCTGTTAAAGCCTGTACTAGAGTGGTCTTGCCATGATCTACATGGCCCACAACACCAATGTTTACCTCAGGCTGTTGAATCTTCACTCTCATTTACACCAATACATAGTTGTATTATGAGAAATTAGTATTTTATCATAGTATTTATTTGAACAGTGTCTAGAGCAATGGTATTACCCCTGATCATTTTACGCCTACGCTCACCATTTTCACTTGGGCGAAAACCTGGTGGACCCGCTAGTAATGCCTTCTTCTTGACGGGGCCTGGCACATCTGGCCTCATTGGAAAACCACTAATATCACTTCCACCTGTTATAATTAATTTAACGCCTCTTAACCCGAGAATAGATCCATCTACTTCATCACCTATTTTTAACCCTAGAAAAGCACTAGTTCTCTCATCATTTAATCTCACTTGCCAAGCTCTAGCTCTAAAAATCTCTCCCTCTATCTCCTGAACACCTGTTAGATCTATGAGTTTAGCTAAGCTAACACGTACTTCACCATCAGGGACATTATCATCTACTTGAACTTTACCAGTTAATTTAACCTTCATCTTAGTGTCTTGTCTAATCATTCTAATAGTAACTACGCCGTATTTTGCCTCAAGCTCCCTGTAAAGTTTAGAGTTCATTTTAATTACGGGTAATTCAAACTGCTCCTTCATTTTATCAGTAAATGGTATTTCAGCATCACCTACAATTTTCACTCTCACTATTCTCTCTCTCTTAGGGGCTTCTGGGTCCGAGATCACTACTTTAAAGTCGGGCATATACCTCCACCAGTTCTCTGGTGAAACCCTCTTAGATGATAAAACCTAATTTTTATATTAACTAATATTCCTACTCTACTCTCATACTTCTATTTCAATTCAAACACAATTATAAAACTACTTTTAAACATCTCTTCACACTAAACACTTTTAAAGCCTTTGAGAAAAGAGATTATTAAGTCTTTATAGGTTTCAACGTGACTAGGGGTAATGTAATATTCTACTAATAAGAAATATTAAGGATGATATTAAGGACTAGGAGTTAAAACATTTTGTGTGAGGTTTGAATTCAATGAAGGTGGCTGGCGAAGCACTATATGTTCCAGATTTCACCGCGATAACTCAGGGTGCTGTGAGTAGACTTATAGAAGATGGAGTTATTAGTGGGAGAATTATAATTCACCGCGCACTACTCTACTTACTTGAATACTTTGCCTCTAAAAACCGTGTATTAGGATTTGCAGGTCTTGAAGAGCTTAGAAGACTCAGAGAGCTTCACTTAAAGGGAGTTGTCGTAGTAGAGTTCTCTGGTGAGAGATTTCGAGTACTCAGCGAGAGAGAAGAAGACTCTATTAGCGAGGTTAATAGTGTTGTTAGAGAATATGCTCTCTCCACGGGAGCTACTGTTATTACTGGTGATGAAGTGCAATATGAGATATGTAGATCTATGGGTATACAGGTATTATTAGCTGAGAGGAGGACTAGTAGAGTTTTAGAGTTCGAAAAGTTCTTCGGAGAAGACACTATGAGTGTACACTTAAGAGAAAACAGTATACCTGTAACTAAAGTTGGTAGACCAGGTAGCTGGAAATACGTTAAACTCGAAGGTAATATCCTTACACGTGAAGACTTAGAGAGAATAGCTAATGAAATAATAGAAGAAGCCAAGAGGCGAAGAGACTCCTTCATTGAAATAGATCGTGGAGGATCAACAATTATTCAGCTAGGCCCTTACAGAGTAATAATTGTGAGGCCTCCGCTGGGCGATGGATGGGAAATAACTATTACAAGGCCTGTTAAGAGGCTAAAACTCGAAGACTATAATTTACCAGGGGAGCTAATTAAGAGGCTAAATGAGAGAGCTGAGGGAATACTAATAGCTGGAGCCCCAGGTATGGGTAAGACTACTTTTGCACAAGCTCTCGCAGAATACTATATGCGTATGGGTAAAGTCGTAAAGACTATAGAGTCACCTCGCGACATGATATTACCAGATGAAATAACACAACTAAGTAAGAGTTATGCTGATATGGGTGAATTACACGACATATTACTCCTATCAAGACCAGACTACACAGTCTTCGACGAGATGAGGACAGATGAAGACTTTAAATTATACGCAGACTTAAGACTCGCAGGTATAGGTATGATTGGAGTTGTACATGCAACTTCACCTATAGATGCTATACAGAGATTTATTGGTAGAGTAGAGTTAGGCATGATCCCCTCTATTGTAGATACTGTAATATTCATAAAGAACGGCTATGTGGAGAAGGTATATGAGGTGAGAATGACTGTGAAACTCCCCACTGGCCTACGTGAAGCCGAGCTCTCAAGACCAGTAGTAGAAGTAAGAGACTTCTTAACCGGCGAACTAGAATATGAAATCTACACTTTCGGCGAGCAGACAGTAGTTGTACCCATTAGAAAACTAAAACACACACCACAAGGCTGGAGTGAACTCGCAGATAGAATTAAGGCATCAATACCAGAGGTAAATGTAAGTGTGACTAACGACGGCATTGTCGTAGAGGTTAGTCGAGATGTCTTTAGAGTATATAGGAGAAAGCTCAATAGATTTAGAAAAATCGCTGAAAAACAAGGTGCTGTATTAAAAGTAATACTTAAGTAGACTCTGATTTACTATTAGTAAATTCAAAGAGGTCTTTAACACCCTTAACAAGACTTACAAGAGCAGCTAGTTTCAAAGCTTCTCCAAGCATATTTCTCGGCAACTTATAGTTTCCAGAAGAGGTTTTTAAGAGCTTATCAATATTCACAAAAAGCCATTCACCAGTACCAGTAATTTTCACCGCTATATATGCTTCACCACCAGCTCTACGAGTAAACTCTACTAATTTCTCTACTTGACGCCTAGGTATATAGATGTCTCTAAGACTACTAGTAGTTTTAACTTCAAATACTAAAACCCGCCCTTTATAAATAGCAACTATATCCGGGTATACAAGCCTCTTAACCTTACTACCACTAGCAGGAGCTCTCATAACAGCTAATCCATGAGACCACAATCTCCTAGCTAATTCACGTTCATGTGAAAAACCACGAACCCTCCTACTACTCAGAACAACACACCCTATACAGAAACGTAGAGCAATATTTACTTTTAAGCACATTGTAGCTTAATAACACTTGGTGTGAAAATAATGTGTTCTAATAAGGCCTTAAAGAAGTTTTTCACATTAATTTTAATAGTCATCATAGTCTCCTCAGCAACCACTACATTTACTTCAACCCCTATAGCCTCTACTATTAGTTTAAAAATACCTGAAATACAAACAAATGCTGTTGAAATAGTAGCTGAGAATATAGGGCCATTAGCACCTGGAATAATAAAGCCTGGAGGGTGTTTGAATTTAACACTACGATTTGACGTCTATAGTATTAGAGGAGCATATGCGTGGATGATTAGTGAAGAGAGAGACGTACTAAAACTCTATAATTATACTTTAAGTATATATAAATATGATAGTAGAGTATTAGAGATCTGTGCTCCAAGTAATATTATCAACGGCGTTTATGACTTAGTATTAATTGCTGAGCAAGAGTATATTCTACCACGCTCTCTCTGGGTGTTATCTAATAATCTTAAAAAACTTAAAATAGCTGTTTTCAGCGACCTCCACATTGAGACTGGTTCACCAACACCGAGAGAGGGGGATATTAATAGGTTTTCAGCAGCTCTAATAACACACTGGGTTAACCCAGATCTCATTATATGGGGAGGTGATATAACAGATACAGGTTCTGAGTATGAGGCTCAAATTGCACAAGTATATCGTTACACATACCTCTACAAATACCCTGTATTAAGTGTTGCAGGTAATCACGATTGGCCTGGAGGCTCTTACACCAAGTACCTTGGCCCATTGAGATGGATTAGGATTATAGGTGATAAACTCTTAGTCATCGGGATTTACACTGTACCCTATGCCGGTATTGAGGGTGTTCTACCACCAGAAGATGTGGTTCTCCTAGAGCAAGCATTATTCAACTACTCTTACATACCATATAAGATTATAGTATTCCACTACCCAATGTTTTATTATCAAGGTGAACTCACAACACGCTACGATGACGAGGTAACTCTAAAGCCCTATACTCAGGGAGTAGTAACTCCTGTTAGTAGTTATTGGAGCCCCAATATGACAGCGTTTAGATATGTACTTAAACTCATAGAGGACTACAACGTTACAGTTGTAATAGCTGGACATATACATAGAGATCAATTCGTAAAATACACAAGCACAAGGACAAATACAACCACATACTTCATGACTTTTACGTCGACAGCCCATGGCGTAGCACTCTATAATGGTGTAGGTCTATTTGAACTAGACTTAGAAAGCGGTGAATTGAATTTCCCACTACAACCACCAGGATTCACAGGGTTTATGAATAGAACTTCCCCAATAGCTTCTAACTCTCTACCTATAGGAGTTAACGTTGGCGGAGGACTTACATATATACCTACAAGGATATTCTACTCTACAACTGGATATAAGATTATATTTGAAAACAAATACTCGTGGTATAATGATCTCTCGGCAAAATTACTCTGGGTATTCCCATGGATAAGTAGTCAGAGTACTCAAATAATATCTACAACTAATAGTACAGGTAACGCCTCGATCTCTATATTAGATAAAAAACTCGTTATTAATAAGCTCTTCACACTAATAGAGCTTAAACTCCCCTATACAACTAGAGTAGAATTATCACTCTACACAATTGAAGATATAAAACCACCAATAATAGAGTTATTTAGAAATATACCAAACACACCAATACTCAATAAAACTCTCACACTCTATTTTAACATATATGATAGCGAGTGGGGTGTTAATGTAGAATCTCTTAGAGTGTTCTTCAATGGTACAAGTATTACTGTTCAAGTCTTAAAGCCAATAAACTATATTAGCCATCACAACAACGCCTCTCTCAAAATAGATCTATTAGTAAGAAACACTAACATCACAACAACAACCCTGAAAATAGAAATAGCAGACTTAAATGGAAAAATAACACAAAAACTCTATAGAGTAATATACTACCCACCTGGAGCAATACCAACAGAGCATCCGATCGAAGAGATCGAGGTTGAAGAAAAACCAACACAAACAACCACAACAACCCCCACAACAAGCCCCACAACAACACCAACACAAACACCAATAGAAACAACATCAATCACACCAACACACACCCCACCATACAGTACTACGACTCCTACATCAACAATGCAAACTACTAGTCCTACTTCTAGTCCAACTTTACCAGGTATTCAGGGACTATATATACTAGTGTTCATAGTGATACTTGTAGTAGTATTCATGGCTGTATATGCTATACGCGCCAAGAAATGATCTCATATATGTTTTTTAACCCCACTCATATTACATTTTTAATTGACAAGGTGTCTCTATGAGAAAAATACTTGTACTTGGATTAGTAATCCTAGTCCTATTAGCTCTAGCTATGACGTCGAGGAGTAGTATAGCACAGGTTGGGCGCACAGTAACAATAGCTGTTGACTTAGCTCACGACGAGAGTGATAAGTATCTTGGCTTTATACAGGGTAATATTACGAGTGTTGTTATAGATGGAGTTACATATTCTATTAACTGGGTTAATATCACGTCAGGTATGAGTATTACTAGTGATCTCCTGAGTGGAGTTGATATATTACTAATTGGACAACCCACTGTGAGTCTTGGACCAGATGAAATGGAGTCTATTAAAACATGGCTTTTCACAGGCAATAAAGTGCTATATATTGCAGGCGACAGCGATTATGGTGGTGGACCAGCGAGTATTAATGCAGTTAACTCTCTACTCGAGTATATAGGCTCAAAACTAAGACTTGAACATGCAGCAGTATATACACCATACCCTGACACAAGAAGCTACATATATAAGGGTGTAGAGTATCCTACAAATGCCAAAGCCTACTATAGAGTATTAGCCTTCGTCGAACCTGATCCAGTATCCCTACTATATACATATATGTTAGATGAAGGTGTAACTAAGCCTATAATAATGCATGGTCCAACATGTGTAATATGGGTTGATGAGACGGGGAAGTATAGAGACCCCGTAGAGGAAGTATTTCCAGGCTTAATAAGACTTGTGTGGTTTAGAAGAGCCTATATAGGTGATAATACTCCACCATCACCATTTGTCTACGACCTTCTATCATATGGGCTAGGTGGACCTAAAGGTGATAGTAGCTTTGTAGGATATGCAGCAGAATATTTCACTCAAATTAACAGTATGGTTGTTGTTGCCGGCGAATCTCTCTACGGTGACTATGAGCCAGCTTGGTCATCAAGCTATTATGGAGTAGACTTAGATGGTCCTAAATTCGTGACTAATCTAATTAGATGGTGGATTAAAGTAATTACAACTCCACTGGTAACTCCAATCACTACAACTATTACAACAACAGAAACTAAGACTGTAACTACCACTACAACCACCACTGAAACTATTACAACAACTATGACTACAACTACGACTACTACAATAACAGAAAAAACAACTGAAACCACAACTATCACAGAGAAAGTACCAGATTATACATCAACAATAGTAGTCTCAATAATAGCAATTATCATAATTGCTGTTTTAGCTACAAGACTACGTAAGAAGTAAATTAACTTTCTTTTTCCTTCCTTTAAACATTTTTTAAAGGAGAATATTAACCTGGATAGTAATATTTTAACTGGGTTAGTGTTAAAGGTGTTTTTATGAAAAGGTCTACTAAGTTATCTACTTTACTGTGTAGTGTAATATTACTACTAATATTACTACCACAATCACTGTTCACTATTGCTCAGACATGGCCTTGGAGTGGTAAAGGTGAGCCTTTTCCATGGTTAGATTACTTAGCGAGCTTAACTCCTGAGCGTGGTATTACACTACGAGTATTAACAAGACATGAGTCATCTATACAATCACTCACTAGAAAACTCTTCTTAGAGTCGCCTGTAGCAAAAACACTAGGCATTGTTGAAATACAATTCCTCTATGTGGCTGCTGAGTTATGGCCTGATTACATTGAAAAAGCAAAGAAACTTGGTACACCAATAGATGTTGCTTGGGGTGGTGGACCAACACTCTTTAATTCCCTTGATGAATATGGCTATTTAATGCCATTAGACACACAGATACATCCAGAGCACTATGCAGTTCTCTACGAGATGAGTAAAATACCTGAAAGAATAGCTGGTGCTGAAACATATAAGAGCGATCCTGAGGGACATGTTAAATGGATTGGTGCTAGTGTAAGTAGTTTTGGTTTTACACTTAATAAACTCATACTAAGTCAATATGGTGTACCTGAAGCTAAGAGCTGGGATGACCTTACAAGACCAGAGTATGCCAAATATCTTCCAGCAAAAAGCCTCATAGGAACAGCAGATCCAACCATGAGTACTAGTAACTTGAGAATTTTCGAGATAATACTGCAAGCTAAGGGCTGGGATAAAGGATGGAGAACTCTAACACTACTAGCAGCAAACTCCATAATTTACCCCGGTAGTGGTGATGTGAGAGATGCTGTAATAAAAGGAGATATTGGAATTGGAACTACAATAGACTTTTACGGTTATATGGCTATGAATGTTAATCCAAATTGTCAATATATAGCACCTCAAGGCGAGACCATTGTTAACTCAGACCCTATAGCTATACTAAAAGACACAAAATATCCTGTACACGCTGCTGCATTTGTAGCATGGGTTCTCAGCGAGTTCGGTGGACAAGTAGTATGGTTAAACTCAGAGATCAATAGAATACCCATTAACCCCAAGACTTTTGACACTCCCGAGGGCGCTAAGAGACCTGATTTAAAGAGCGCCTTTGAAGATCTCTTAAAGACCTCTGCAATACTATTCAATGAAACCCTCTCAGTAAACTGGGTTAACTCTGTAATGTACTACTTTAAGGCTACACTAGTAAATGCTCACAGCGATCTACAGGCAACATGGGCTCAAGTAGCACAAGCATATTTAAATGGAAAAATCTCAAAGGAATGGTTTGATTACTTAGTACAAGAACTCGGAAAAACCGTAACTTTTACAGACCCACTCACAGGTAAGAAAGTTGAGTTTACAATCGAATACGCAATACAAGTAAATAAGAAGATCAAAGAAGATCCGAGCGTATATCAAGCCCTCATAACAGCCTGGGAGAACGCTGCACGTGAAAAATATACCTATGTATTAAGCCTACTTAACAAGGCCTTAAGAGGAGAACCGGTACCCACACAAACAACTACAACAACCCCCACAACAAGTCCCACAACTACACCGACACAAACACCAATAGAAACAACAACTACGACACCTATAACTACGCCTGAAACTACTTCACCGAGTCCAACTACACCTCAGGGAGGAGGTGTATCATTAACTCTAATAGCACTAATAGTAATTCTTGTAGTTACTATATTGCTAGTAGTATTATTGAGGAGGAGATAATTAGCTTTTTCTCTATAAATACCTCTAAGTGCTTTTACAGTTTTCAGATTGTGGTGTTTGTACTTGTTAAGAAGACTTGGGAGAGCTGGACTTCTAGATGTAGTATTAGCAGGCGTCTTATTTGCAACACTCTGCATGATCAGTTACGAGGTGCTTCCACCTAGCGAGGTCGAAATCTTCACATATATTGTGTGGTCTGCTAGTTTTATTTATGGATATGTTTTATTAGTAATGGGGTTTGATTATAATAGAGTTAAATATAGTTTCTCATTAACATTTCTATCAGTTATAGTGGCTCTCTACGAGATCATAGTGTTACTTATCTGCGCTACAGGGTTATTAAGAGTTCTTGCTGTGGGATTAGCTCCTTATCTAGGGCTTGTATTTCTAGGTGCTCTGCGAGAGTGGTTTAGATATTTAAAGACACGTAGAGAGTTGGTTAAAGAAGTAACTGTGAGTTATACGCGGAGAATAAAGTCTACTCTACACCAGCTTGATAAGACAATGTGGTTTTTCCTCATATTTGGCTTTACTTATCTCGTAGTATTCATGTTAATCCCCATACTACTAGTACTATTTCACTCTTTTACACCCCCTACAGGTGGCTATTGGTGGACAAATTTTTACAGTGTACTCAGAACACCTAGTTATGTAAATTTAAACCCTATATATTCAAGACCACTAGAAATATTGGAGTTACCGGGTGGCGGATGTATTATTATCTTGAGGGGTGTGAATTATGGGCCTGTGTTAAATAGCATCATCATCGCTGCTATAGTAACATCTATTGCTACTCTTCTAGGTGTATTTGTAGCTTTTATACTAGCTCGTTATAGGTTTCCAGGTCATTCACTATTGAGAGTTCTTGCAATAATACCGCTTTTCAATACTCCATTCATAAATGCCTATGTTATTAGACTCCTCTGGGGTGAGCATGGACCTGTATCTGCAATACTAAGATCTCTAACTGGGTGTTCACTGAGTATTGATAGCCTTGTTGGAGTTATAGTTGCACAGATATTTTCATTTTACCCTATAGTGTATTTAAACGCGTATACAGCGTTTATTAATGTAGATCCCTCAACAGAGGAGCAAGCTGAAAATCTAGGAGCTAAGGGGTTTAGGTTATTTAGAACAGTTACACTACCACTAGCACTTCCAGGTATAGCAGCTGGCTCAACACTAGTTTTCGTCTTTAGTTTAGAGGATCTTGGAGCCCCAATAGTGTTTAATGAGCCGAATTTAATGAGTTATAGGATTTATAGCGGGTTATTAACAGCTCACGGAGTAATATCACCAGAGATAGCTGCACTCGGTATTTTAATGCTAATACTCGCGTTAATTGCTTTTCTAGCCATAAGGAACTATGTAAGTATGAGAAGTTATGCTATGATTAGTAGAGGTGGTAGGTGGAATCCTCGTATTAGGAGACTTGGGCTCCTCGGGCAACTATTAGTATATTTCTTAATATTTCCACTCGTAGTTTTCACAGCTCTTCCACAAATCGGCGTTATCTTAATGTCACTAGGTGTACTTAAACCATATATTGGTGAATCTGGTTTAGAGCTGAGTATTCCCCAAGATCTATTCGTGTATTTTAGGAGAGCACTCACAGACCCCATGATCTACAGGTACTTTGCTAATACACTCATATATGCAGGTGTCTCTACTCTAATAGCAGTGTTCTTGGCTACTTGTGTAGCTTATAGTGTTAGTAGATTTAAAGTTAAATCAGTAACCAGTATATTAGACTCTCTCTCAGTAGCTCCACTAGCCATACCTGGACTAGTATTTGCAGTTGGCTACTATATCCTCTTCGCTGGCTTAGCAGAACTCTTACCTATCGAGATAGGTTCTAGAATTAGTCCTGCAAGCCCAGCATTTGAGGCTTGGCTAATATTTATTATAGCTTTTAGTGTTCGAAGACTACCATACGTTGTAAGATCTGTTTTTGCAGGATTTCAACAAATACATGAAAACCTAGAAGAAGCTGCTTTAAACCTAGGAGCATCAAGATTCAAAGTAATTTTTGGAGTAATATTACCACTCATAGTGGGCTACATATTGAGTGGTGCATTAATAGGATTTATATATATGGCTACTGAGGTCTCTACGAGTGTTACATTTGGAGGCATAAGAGACGACCAAGCCCCAATAACATACTATATGAGAATGTACTATAGTGGTGGAGCCGGCGGCGGCCCTCTCATCGTGGCCGCTATGGGAACATTGCTAATACTACTACAATTAATAGTCGTAGTAGTAATCGTGTATGTATTTAAACAGAGATATGCTTTTATAGGTGTTTAGAGGGTATTTCGCAGTGACTAAAGTTACTCTCGAAAATGTCTCTAAATACTATGGTAACATAATAGCTGTTGATAACGCCTCTTTCACAGTTGAGCGAGGAGAATTCTTTACAATTCTAGGCCCCTCTGGATGCGGTAAAACAACAACGCTTAGAATTATTGCAGGCTTTGAAATACCAGATACTGGTAGAGTATACTTCGATGATGAAGATGTAACCTTCCTTAAACCATATAAGCGAAATACAGCAATGGTTTTTCAAAACTATGCTTTATGGCCACATATGACGGTGTTTGAAAATATAGCTTATGGTTTAAAAATTAGAAAGAAAGAGCTTGGGTTATCTGATGAAGATATTAAGAAGAGGGTTGAATGGGCACTTGAATTAGTAAAGTTAAAGGGGTTTGAAAACCGCTACCCTCTACAACTTAGTGGTGGACAACAACAAAGAGTAGCATTAGCAAGAGCTCTTGTAACTCACCCGAGAATACTACTACTCGATGAGCCTCTCAGCAATTTAGATGCTAAACTCAGAATAGAAATGAGAGAAGAGCTTAGAAGACTACAGAAGTCTCTTGGCATAACAACGATCTACGTTACCCACGATCAAATTGAAGCTATGAGCCTTAGTGACCGTATAGCTGTCATGAATAAGGGCAAGATAATGCAGATAGGGACACCGAGAGAACTATATTTTAACCCCAATAACCTCTTTGTAGCAGATTTCCTCGGGCGTAGTAGTATATATAGAGGTGAAGTACTACGTCAAAGCGGCTTAGAAGTCGAAGTAAAACTCGAAGACGCCGACGTGATTATTAAAGGTGTAACTCCCCAGAGTAATTTACCGAGAAAAGTAGCTGTTGTTATAAGACCAGAAATTGTGAAAATTGGTTCTAGTAGTGATGAAAAAGACACTACTGTGAAAGGTGTATTAGAATTTGCAATGTTTATTGGCGAAAAAATAGAGGGGAGACTTAAAATTGGTGGTTTAAAACTACTAGTATATTTACCTAACACTCTCAATGTTCAAGTGGGCGATGAGATCACTGTAACAATACCCTGGAAAAACACTATTATACTGCCACTAGGAGTAGAGTAATTAACTCCACACCCCGCTCTTAAAACAATAGTTACTAGTAGTATGCTCTAAGATATCTTTATTCAACCTATAGACCTCTACGACTACGCACTCTTGATCAGGTATTTCAAGGACCATTAGAGATGGTTTATAACTACCGCCTCCACCACCCCACACACCTGTTAGTGAACCCGGATTTAAGAGGAGTGTATTACCACCTATACCTATACGCGTGAAATCTGCATGTGTATGTCCTGAGACTAGTACTTGTACGCCTAGTCTTCTAGCTATCTTTGAAAGCTCTACAGGGTTTCCACGTGGATAAACCCCATCACCGTGAATTAACCCTACTTTTAACCAATTAATTTCCACAGTGACTTGTCTTGGTAGTGATAAATAATCCATATTTCCCTGAACGATATATAGATCCTTACTAATAGTCTTAAGCCATTTTAAAACATTTTCACCTGTTAAGTCCCCAGTAAATAATACCATTTCCCAGGGTGCATGGTCTGATATATAGTTTAGAAGTAAACGCGGTATAGATGTAGCTCTGTCAGGTATGTGTGTATCACCAGTAATGAGTATGCGCCTCGGCAAGTTGATCAGCCGGGTAAGTTCTCTTCACTATTCGAGCCGGAGGTAAATCATCACCACTACTAATAACTCTACAAGCTTAATAAACACTAACTACTCACATACTTCTCAATTTTCTTTACAAAAACGTGGTTAAATGGAAATGGTATAAGGAAATATGTAAGTACTTTAAATTCTCTTATTAATAGTGTCTTGAAAACTTCTCTACCATTACTATTACCTTGAAGATAACCAGTAATGATGTTTTCTATTATAGAATCATAGACATCTCTACTATAAAGGGCTTTCACATATCCATCTATAGTTAGAGTTGACACATAGACAAGTAAATCCCATGCAGAATAATCTAAACTATACTCTCTAATAGCCTGTTCAGCGTCAACAATATATACATGTTTCTCAACACTATATATGAAATTTGATATCTTAGAGTCTCCGAGAACCCAGCCATCTTCATGACACATACCGAGTTGTCTAGCTACTTCATAGTGCACACTACTAGGTGCACTATAACTATAAACATCACCTCTTATAAATTCCCTAACTAAAACCATATTAGAGTAGTCAACTACAAGAATCTCCGGTTTATTAAAACCTCTCTTTGAATGCCTCATAAAGTATACTTCACGTTTAAGTCTCTCAAATGGGTCTAATTTAAACGGGTATTTTCCAATGGCTAAATTAGATGTTGAAATAAAAAACCACTTAATTAAACCAGGCTCACTAGCATACTTTTTTACTACGTAAACTCTTCCATTAACAATTAAATATCGTATCTGTTTTGAAGCTTCATCTAAAAAATCAATAATACTAGGCTTCATAAAAACACCTCCAGTGTGAGAAAATAACTCTACAATTACCTAGATAGCGAGGGGCTTATTTATCTTTAAATCTCTCATATCTCGAAGTGAGAATAAATTACTAGTAAGTGTTATCTATAATTGTACAATTAGTTCCATGTAGTGTGAAATAAGGTTTCTACTAAGAGCCCTATGAGTGTGTATTAAGTTAAGATTTAAATATATAGGGGTTCAATGATATCTCTGGTGATAATTAATTGTGACTTCTACCGCTTCCAGTGAAGAGCCTCTGATTTACCGCGGCAATATCATAGAAATACCGTTAAAACCTAGAAAAAAGATGATTTCGCTGAGACTTAACGAGGAAGATCTTTTAGTTATAGATAAATTTGTGGCTAAACACGGTGAGTACTCTAGAACATTAATTCTAACAAAACTCATAGAGGCCTTTGCTGAAGGATTGAGAAGAACAGGTTATTGTGCTAGCAGTATATGGCTAGTCTTCACAGTAGAGGAGAGGGGTGAAAAAAGAGAAGTAAGTGTTGTATTAAGTTTAAAGAGTAGGCCCTAAGCTTCTCCTATTAAATAATTAATTCACTTCTTCGCTTTAAGTGTACTAATAATCATCTTGACGATGTCCGCAGGTAATCCAATCATATGTGCTATTTGCTCTGGTGTAAAAGCCTCGCCATATCTATTATAGAACTCTGTGACAGCGTGAATAGGTTCCATATAGTATATTCTCCTACCCTCTTTGACTTTTGCAACAATACCTAGTCTATTGAGTTTTGCTAAATAACGTGATTCAATAGTTCTTGCTCTCCCAGTATATCTAGCTATGTCGTCAGCTGTAACTTTTTTGAGTGCTATTACAGCGTCAAGTGTTTTTAGAACTGGTGGTGTTATAATAATACCTCTCTTAACGAGAAATCTTATATCATATATACCACACAATTCACTACTCTCCATGACAATACACCATTTTATTTAATATTAATCAGTAAAGAATCTAATAAACATTTTCTCATAGTAAAAATACTATGAAAAATACAAACACAACGTATAGAATATAGTTAAACTATGAAAAACATAAACAATAAAGACAATGACCTTCTATTTTAACAGAAAGAAGTTTTAACACTTATTAATGTATAATATTCAAAGGGGATTATATGTTTACTAGCAGAATTTTCACTGGCGGTAGGCTTCTCGAAGAAATTAATAGTAAATTCAGAGAACACTTAGATCATATTACACGTGGTGTAGGAATATTAGATGAAATTTTAAGAAGTTATAGTACTTCCAGCTATGAGAATATGCGTGAGAAGTATGAAGAATTAAATAAACATGAAGAAGAGAGTGATAAGTTAAAGAGAGTCTTAATGAGTCTTCTTAGAGTTAGTCATATTCATCCAGAGGATCGCGAAGACTTATTAAGAACGGTGTTAACAATAGATGATATAATTGGCTTAGCAAAAGCTGTCGCTAAAAAAATCCTTATATTTAAACACCTACAACTTGAAATACCACGTAATCTTCACGACATATTAGTTAATGCGGTTGAGAAATCTCTTGAAGCCGTGAAGCTTGTCAATAACATATTAGAGCTTGTGAGAAGTGATTATGAGAAAGCACTCGAATTAACACATAAAATTGAAGAACTCGAAGAGGTGGTTGACGAGATCAGGTTAAAGGCTTTTGAAGAACTATTAAGAGAATGCTCTATTAGTATTAAGGAGATCTGTATAGTTATGCCAGTAGTTATAGATGACATTGAGAAAATTACTGATATGTGTGAAGACATTGCAGACCTCTTCCGATTACAATTAGTTTCGAGGTAGTTATCGTGACTCTATATTGTATCGTGCCAGCTGCTGGTGAGAGCTCGAGATTCCCCTGGAATAAAATGCTGTATAAGTATAGTGAAAAACCTATTATAGCGCAGACTATTTCAAACATTATAGAATCAGGTATTTTTAATAAAGTAATTGTTGTTTTAGGATATCAAGCACACTTAGTCGAATGTGTTTTAAGAGAATTTAGAAATCACATTGACGTAGTATTTAATCCTAGTTTCAGATTAGGTATGAGTTCTTCTATTAAGCTCGGTGTAGAATATGTAGTTGAAAAATATTCTAATGTTAGAGTTCTTGGTGTAAATCCTGGTGATGCTGCTTGGATTCATCCAGGCGTATATGTTAATGTCGCTGTGAGGTTTCTTGAACGCCTCGATGAATTCTACATAGCTGTAGCTACATATAGGGGTAAACGAGGACACCCAATACTCTTTTCAACCCGTATTCTTAAAGATTTACTCTCAATATCAGAAGAGAAAATGGGGTTAAAAGAAGTAACTTCTAAGTACATAGATAAGACTATGTTAATTGAGACAGAATATCCCGGTGTACTATTAGACCTAGACACTATTCTAGACTTATTGAGAATTAAACAATTAGTATTTAAATAGGGTTTTAATTGTGAGAGTAGAGAGAGCTATTATACTTGATGGATATACTGATGAGCCTGCTGGTCTAGGTGTACCTCCATATATTAATACATATCCAAGACTCATTGCTGGTGTAATTTGGTTAAAAAATAAGAATGCTATAGTGAGGTATTGGACTATAGATCAATTTAGAGCTGATGCATCAAGATTTCTCAGTGAAGCTAAGAAGTCCGATCTCGTCGTCATTATAGCTGGTTCTGAAGTTCCAGGTAAATATATTGGTGGAGTACCAATAAGACATAGTGAACTCGAGAGAATAGCCCTACTACTAAGAGACTCTAGGAAAATACTAGTTGGTCCAGCTGCAAGATATGGATTAGCACACGGAGGTGGTAGCATAGCTATAGAGCCTTCAAAATACAAATACCTATTTGATGAAATTGTTCACGGAGATGTAGAAGAATACCTAAATGAGCTAATAGACCATGGATTTGAAAAAGCAAGACCCTGGATTCTACGTGAAAACTACGAATTAGCAAATAAAGCCTTTATACTTGGTGCTAAAATCGTGCAAGAACATCCATGCTATGGAAAGAACTTAGTTGTCGAGATTGAGACTTATAGGGGTTGTCCACGCTGGATTACAGGTGGCTGTAGTTTCTGTATTGAACCACGCTACGGCAAACCCATTATGAGGAATACTGAGGCTATTATTAAAGAAGTCGAAGTTCTCTATAAACTCGGAGTAAGACACATTAGACTAGGTAAACAACCAGACATCCTCACATACATGGCTAATAATATTGGAGTTGAAGAATTCCCTAAACCAAACGTAGAGGCTCTTGAAAAACTTTTTAAAGGTATAAGGCTCTCAGCTCCAGGCCTCATAACACTACATATTGATAACGTAAACCCCGGCACTATAGCTAAACATCCTGATGAGTCTATTAAAGCACTTAAAGTAATAGTGAAATATAATACACCGGGAGATGTAGCTGCTCTCGGTATTGAATCCTTTGACCCAAAAGTAGTAAAATTAAATAATTTAAAGACACAGCCTGATGAGTCTCTTGAGGCAATCAGAGTAATTAATAAAGTGGGGAGTATTAGAGGTTGGAATGGATTACCATACCTACTACCAGGTATAAATCTCCTCTACGGTTTACCAGGTGAAACCAAAGAAACATTTATTATAAATGAAGAGTATTTAAAGAAAATTCTCAACGAGGGTTTACTTGTGAGGAGAGTTAATATTAGACAAGTAGCAGTCCTACTAAACACTCCACTCTGGCTTAAGAAAGCAGATGTACATTACATTCGATCCAAACACAAGAAGATATACCATGTTCACAGAGTCCGGGTTATGAGATTTTTTGATCGTGTCATGTTATCTAGGATTGTCCCAGTGAACACCATATTATATTATCTATACACAGAGAAATACGTGAAAAGCTTTACTATTGCAAGATTCCCCGGAAGCTATCCTATAGCAGTTAAAGTGCCCGGTAAAGTAGAGTTAGGTAGATCTATATCTGTGAGAGTCCTTAAACACTCTTCTAAAAGTGTTCTCGGCAAATTAATAAGTTAAGTCCTACTCTCACCATTCCTAATAATTTTAATTGAAACACTATCTCCACTAGTATCTATAATTACCTCTGGAGCACCATAAATCAGGTTATGTCTCATTGCCAGTGTATCCTGATATGCACCAGTATCAAGTACAACAATGTAGTGAGTTTCACCTTTTAATGGTAGTGGTAATGGGACTCCTCTTAGTTTTAATTTAACTCCAGGTATAGCTAGTAATCTAAGATCTACATTTGTGAGTATTATACTATTTGTATTTAGTAGGTTACCTGGACTTATATAATGAGAGATCTCGCCCATACTATCACAAGTTAAATCAGCTAGAGATGCTAAGACATCTGGAGGCTTATTTAATCCCTGAACAGGTATGACTTGGAAGTATTGATCTACTAGAACAGCGTCAGGTATATCGGCAAAAATAGACATATTTAAAATATACCGCCTACTCGGCGAGGTGAGTATTTTTAAGAGTAATTGATCTTCTAAAACCTCTCTCACATCAATTTTACCTTCTACTAGTAGAGCTGATATTTTCTGAGCAATATCATTCTCAATAAAAGCTACTAAATCCTCGTAAAGCTCGCGTTGTCTTACACTAGTCTCTTCACTGGATTTAGATTTAATAGAACCTAGAATTCCACGAATTCTCGAAATTAATTCCTTAGCATCACTAATAGATTTAATTTTCTCAACGTACTCTTGTAATACGTTTAAATTCTCTTTATTATGTATGGCTGAGTATGGTCTTACATCAATGACACTTGCAACTACGAGTCTGTGAGAAGATACAATATACCTCCCACCTTCAAACACTATATCAGGGTGTTTACTAAGTCCTAGAAACTCACTTACTAGTGTCTTAGCGTAATCAACAATACTGTAATCTGGGGATTCTTCATCTCCATCTCTTAAGTCAATATAAGGGTAAGCAACACCTCCCCCAGGATCCACCATTGAGATGTTTTCAAAGCCTAGTTCAAGGAGCTCACTGAAAACTTCTTTTACTTCTCTAAGATATTTCTTTACATCGCTAAACCTTGAAATCTGTGATCCAGGGTGCATGTGTAATAGTGTTGCTCTCTCTGTGATCCACTTAAAATCCTCTCTTAGCTTAATTAAGGTATTTATTGTTAAGCCAAATTTCCCAGAGAGACCTGTCGCCGTAGACCACTTACCCTGAGGTTTTATGATGGGTTTAACGCGAATACCTATTTCAAGTTCAGGATACTTCTCAATAGCTTCAATATCGTGTTCACTCTCTATGTCAATTATTATGCGCCAACCTAGTCTATGTAATTTTAAGAGGGCTTCTATAACTTTTTCTGTTAAAACACCATCATATATGAGTGTTCTAGGCGTGTATTTCTCAGCTAGGTTTAATAATAAGAGGAGTTCGCTGAGTGAGCCTGTATTAAATCCCCACTTATATTTTTCACCATATTTAAAAATACATTCAACAATTAATGGTATAGGATTTACTTTCATAGGGTATACTGGGTTTAAAGTACCTTTATAACCTGTTAACTCTATTACTGTTTTAAAAGCCTCGTAAACAGTTTCCATGGCTCTCTCAATTAGTGGGAGTATTCTTATATAAGCTACATCAAGCTTATTTTTCTCCATAAGGTCTTTTACTCTAAGCACATTATCCTTAATCCTAATTACTAAGAAGCCTTCTTCATCTATATCTAATACATTTCCTCTAACACTATTTTCTAATCCATAAATAATTCTCGCAATTTCCCTACTCCAACTCTCCCTACTCATTTCTACCTATTCCACACACTATTTCAATTTCAAATAGTTAAAAAAGGATTTATAAACAGAAACCACGCTGTGTTCACGCGTAACGAAAATAATTACTTAAAACCGGGTCTGACGGTCCGTGAATAACTCACCACTCGTCTAGAGGGCCCTCTTCATCCCTAAAAACACTATTTAACTCTAACCTTATAAGGAGAGTTATTTCACCGTGGTCTATGTTGATTTCTTTAATTTTTTCTCAGCTCTTTTTAATACTTCTAATAGTTCTTCAGGTGGTATATAGCCTGGAACAACTTCTACTGGTTTAGCACCATAAACTTCATACTCTTCTATTCTCGTCACAGCTATATATGGGACGTAGAGAACGCGATATTTATCTGCCTCATATGGGTGTTCAAACGCCTCAATAGTCTCAACGAGAATGTTACTATTAACAATACCCACTTGATTCATGAAGTCTACTACTATTGGGCAATATGGACATTCTGGAGTCACAAAGATCCTTACGTGGAGTGGTACTTCAATAGCCTCTACTTCTTCTACTACGTGTTTTGATAATTTAACACCCTCAGAGATATACTCATGAACATATATAAATGGGGCAAATTCCTGGCCACTTGGTAGTCCATAATATCTCACATTTCTCCTCGCAGTATCATATATGAATGCTGGAATATATCGTGGTTTTAAAGGCCCAGCCGACGTTAATTCCAATATTTCAAAGCTCACCTTACTACCACTAATCTTCATTAACTCTTCAACTAGTAGTTTTGCCTCTGAACACGTACCACACTTCCCACTACCACCAGGATTAGTTATTGAGTCTAATACCACTATATCTTTTAAGTTCTTTCTAAGGGCTCTAAAAAACCGCCTCAATTCAGCTATAGTCTCTTCGTCAAACAGCCTACTCACACTTATACACCTCTAATATTCAAATTAATAGCTATCATATTTAAAGTATTATTTAGGAGTGAGTTAGCCGTGAATAAACCCTTATTACACAGAGTTCTTGAAATCTTACGTGAAAACCCTGGACTCAGTATTAAAGAACTCTCTACACTACTAGATATTAGTGTAGAGAGAGTGCGAGGCTTACTCTACAAGCTGAAATCTAGTGGTTTTATTGAGAAAGCTGGTAAAGGATATATGTTAACTGAGAGGGGATTAAGATTTCTCGAATACCTAGAAAAATCAAAAACACCAATACACCGTGAAGAGAAACCAGTAGAAGAGACTATGAGAATACATGAGGAAACACCACAACCCACTCCCCCAGAAACACCTGCTATTGGGAGTGTTCAAGTAGCAACTGAGATATCGCAGTTCCAAGATACTATTATAGACTTAAAAAAGAGAGTTGAAGTCCTTGAAAAGAGAATTGAGGAATTAGAGAGAGCTTTGAAAAACCTTGAAAAAGCTATTCAGGCTAAGCAGAAGAGAACTGAGAGCTTGGTTTTAGAGGAACCTGTCATGTTCTATAATGATGTTGTAAATAAGTATGGACAAGTCTACGTTGAAAAAATGATCTCTGAAAACAAGGTCAAAAAAATTGGCACACTTATTGTTGATAGCGAATTCTACAAGGAGTTTAAAGCGAAATTCCCAATAAAGATACAAGACATAGACAAACTCTCTCATCACGAGAAAATATTATTAGATGAAATGAGAAGAGAAGCCATGGTTGTACTCTTCGCGGGTAGAGAATATAGACTTATAGAAGAGTAATTATAAGCTTTAAGCACAATAAAATAACAGAAATGAAATTATACTTAAGCTTCTGCCTCCTCATATTCTTCAGTAATAACTGGGACATATTTCTCAGGGCATTTTACACCATCAGGACACCCTTTACCGTGTCTAATAGGGCTCTCTAATCTACTAAGTAGTACTACGCGACTTGGTATTGACTCGCTTAGTATTTTATAACTAGTTAACTCCGAGAGCTTCTTAGCGAATTCTCTCACTTCTATGTGAGAAGGCATATTCTCTCTCGTAAGTCTCTCTCTACTAACACCTAAATACATATACGCCTTTACCTCTACATAGTGTGGATAGCTTTTATTAATAAACTCGGCGAATCTACTTAGAGCTTCATTGTGATCATTAAAACCCTTAATGAGAGTTATTCTAAAAACCACTGGTGTCTTAAAAGACTTAACTAATTCAAGTGTTTCTTGAAATAACTCCCATGCTCTGGGGACTAAGGGTCTATTAAAGTACTCGTAAGACTTCTTATCCCAAGCCTCCATACTAATATAGAGCTGTGTCGGCTCTACTTCTAAATTTCTCAGTACATCTGGCCTTGTACCATGTGTAACTAGAAATGTCGTTATTCCACGCCTATGATACTCCTCTATAAGCTCACTAAGCCTTGGATAAAGCGTTGGTTCACCTGCTAAACTAATTGCAGCATGCTTAGGATCTAAAGCCTCATTAACCACCCTCTGATCAGCGTATGGATTACCCTTAAACCCAGCTACTATTTGTCTATGAACTCTTATACTCTCCTCTACAAGTACCTCTGGATCATCTATTACAGGCGGCCTTGTATCATCCCAGTGCATACCAATATCCTCAGGTTCTATTCTCCAGCAGTGAAGACACCTATTCCAACACCAGACAACTACAGGTGTCATTTGAATACACCTATGACTCTCAATACCATACCACAAGCACTTATAACAAAACCTATGTCTAACAATAGCCTCTCTCGTCCAATGACACCTCTTCACAGCACCAATAGTACCTATTATGTGATAACCCTGCTTAGTAAGCCTCTCATATATAGCCCTATATACTGGATTACTACTCCAAAACTCTTCTCTAACCTGTTTCACCCTCCTCCAATCTAACCCCACAGAAAACCTCCTCTCAGAACACTCGTATATACTTCTACAGCATTGTCTACTAATAGCTTATTAATCTGTCCTATTAACTATTTTACTGGTGATGAGCGAACCCGTGTCAGAGTAGTGAAGATGGTTGGCGTTGCTGAACACTATTAGTGAGTATTCTAAATTTACATTTCAATTATAAAGTGCACTATGATACTAGGTTAATTATATATCTAGAGTTCCCAGTAAGAGGAGGGGTTAGAGTTGGATTGGAGAATGAAACTTATTGAAGAGTTAAAAAGACTTGTAAACCTCGTGGAAGACGGTGAAGTGAAGAGAGTACTAATTGATATCTTAGAGAAACCTGAGTTAACCTACTCTAATACAAATCCACTTATAAAACTAGAGGATTCTCCAGCTGCTCCGCGTAAACACCACTTCTTTACAGGTGGATTACTACTCCACACATTTTCAGTTGCAAGGATCGCGGAAATAATTTCACGTGTAATTGAAGAAGTATATGGTATTAGAGTTAATAGAGACCTAGTAATTGCAGCATCAATACTACATGATATCTACAAATACTATCAATATGTAAAAGACGATATTTTCGGAGGCTATAAAATGCGTGAAGACTGGTATTTAGCACATAACTATGCAATCGTAGGAGAGCTCATTATGAGGAGAGCTCCTGAAAAACTCATTAGAGTCATCTCGGAAGTTCATGGCGATACACCCCTAACAACTATTGAAGGCCTCATAGTACACTTAGCCGACTCCCTTGATGCAAGGTTTGGAGAGATCTTACAAAATACCATGTTATCTCGTGTTAGAGACCTAGAGTCTACGTGTCAACTCTACAAAGTACTTGATAAACTAATAATAGAACATGGCCCTGGCAAGATCTTCTCATTGATTTTTGAAAAACCAGAGGAATTTAAGAGAATGGTTTCAAAATCTTGTTTAAATGGCTAATTTTTGAGAACTGATAAAGATGTAAGAATTAACTCGTCACTAGTACAATTAACTACTAGGTCTCTGTATTCTTTAGATCTCTTTAACTTATCATAAGCCTCCGTAAGATCTCTACTAAATAATACGTATTCACCAAGATACTTAATAATCCACTCTATAACACTCTCCACATTACAATTCCAATTTACCACATTATTCTTAATTAGTATTAGTAAATCTAGTGGTGTAGGAATAAACTCTTCTAGTTGTTGTAACACATAATTAACCACCATATCTCTCTTCATGAGTAAGACGTAGTCGACAAAGCGATCAATAACTAATATACCACTCCGGTTACCTGGTATATTGAATTCTATTCTCTCTGGCATTAACATAAGCCATTCAAATGGATCAATTTTATTAAACACCTTTGCCTTTAAGACTAATCCGAGGAGTTTAATAGAAGTGTTCAATGTTTTCTCAAAGTGTCCTAGTGTTAGATAACAGATGTGTTCTCGGTGGCTACTTAAAAACTCTAATAGTGGACTCCACACCCTAATATAACTCCACAACCCGCTAAAACTATATTCCCGTAATATAGGTTCTCTACATAGTTCAATTGGTAGTGGCAAATATACTCGTAAATTTGTCTTTTCAAGATATTTAACTAGTTTTTCATAGCCTCTCTCATGGAAAGGTACTAGTAAAATAGTCTTCAAGATAAACCCTCAAAATAACCTAGTACTATGTACTAATTGAAATTAAACATAGTCTTTAGAGTTAATGTGAAAATGTATTTCAAGTATACTCTAAGCTCTCAATGAGGATGATTTTCTCAAGATCGTTAATTAACTTACGAGTTCTCTCTTCTAGTTCTATGAGACTATTAGCCTGTATTACAACTACTACTTCAACAGGTGTCTTAGCATGTGTTTTGAAATAGGCCCACGTATACTTATATTTTAATGGCTCTAGGAGCTTGTAAACCTCAGCTTCAGTGCTATGTTTAGTTCTCACTAGTAGTGTTCTTGAGAAGTATGTGGTACTAGTTAAAAGGGGTTTTACATGATCTTCAAAAATAGTTTGCATCTCGCCTGGGACACCTGGTAGGAAAAATATGTGTTTTGCACTTAGCACCAAGTGTACACCTGGTGAGACTCCGACCCTGTTGTAAAGGGGTCTGGAGCCTTCAGGTATATATGCGGCTTTAACCTGGTATGTTACTTCTCCTTTAACTCTACTCTTAATCATCTCTAATGCCTCACTTGAAAATACTAGTTTAACTCCGAGAGCTTCAGCAGCTGCTTCGAGAGTAATATCGTCAGCTGTAAAGCCAAGACCTCCAGTCACTAGTATTATATCTGAGACTTCTAGACAGCTCTTTAAAGCCCACGCTATTTCACTCTTATCATCTGGAACACTAATAATTCTCTTTACAGTGATACCAAGACTACTTAGTCTACTAGCAAGCCAGTGTGAATTTGTGTCTTGTATAAGGCCTCTCGTGATCTCTGATCCCACGGTGATAATGCAAGCTATTCTCCACATCACAAGCGCTCACCAGGTATTTTTACAGCAAGCCCCCATAGTGTTTTAACTCTTTCAACACCCCTAATTTCCTCTATAAAATCAACAACACTACGTGGTACTAGAGATCGCCAATCACCACCCTCAGCCATTAATCTTCTAACACTAGTTCCACTAACACCTGGAAGTATAGGAGTATTTTTTGTGGTAACGCCATAAGCCTCGAAGAGTTCTTGTACAAGTTTATTATTACTAAAAACTACTTCTATGCGTGGAGTACGCTCAAGAACGTGTCTAGGCCATAAGTAATTACTTGGAATATTATCAACTGGTATAATATAGGATCTCATGTATAGTTCTCCAAGTCCTCTCTTAATCATTTCAACGCGTTCACCGGCTGTAAACGGGTTTTCTACAGTATAATTGTATTGTGCAGCCGCAATTACTACTACCACCTCGTCAAATTCGCTTAAAATATATTTAATAGCGTAGAGATGCCCGTTGTGAAATGGTTGAAATCTCCCAATAAATAGTGCTCTCCTCAGAGTCTTCACCACCCCCTCATATATGTTAACACTGTATCAGGTACACGTCCTTCAAGCACGTCTCTTATAGACTCCTCTATTATTTCAAGAGCTTTATCTACAACTTCGCGTGGAATATTTAGTGGAGGTGCTATACGCACTACATTGCCGTATTTACCAACAGCCAATAGTATAAGTCCTTTCTCCCAAGCTCTCCACAGTATTTTAAGAGTTCGTGGCTTATCAGGAGTCTTCTTCACCTTATCTCTCACGATCTCTACGCCAATTAACAACCCCTTACCTCGTACATCACCTATGATTTCGAATTGTTCACTCATCTCTCTTAAACGCTTAATAATGTAACTACCTAGATCTCGTGCTCTCTCAATGAGATTATCCCTCTCAATAACCTTAAGAGTGGCAAGAGCTGCTATAGCTGAAAGCGTGTGCCCTGAAAGAGTATATCCTAAACCCCCCTCAGGATATGAGTCCATAACATCAGCTCTACCGATAACAGCTGAGATCGGCATACCACTACCAAGACCCTTACCTGTAACGAGGAGATCTGGTATAACTCCATAGTGTTCAATACCCCACCATTTACCAGTCCTCCCAACACCAGTTTTCACTTCATCATCTACTAGTAGTATACCGTGTTCACTACACAGTTTCCCCAGTTCTCTGATAAAATATTCTGGTGGAATAACAATTCCACCGTCACCTTGAATAGGTTCAAGCAATATTGAGGAAATCTCAGCACTCCTTGAAATAAATATCTTCTCGAGTTCTCTAAGTACGATGTTTGAGAGCTCTACCGGCTTCTCATAACCATCTATTCCATAGGGGTTTCTATAGGGATTTGGGTAAGGAACTAAGATGATATCACTAGAAGCTAAAACAGCTCTCTTAACATCTTCACCAAATATCCCTGAAGCTGAAAAAGTCATGTAGAGTGATCCATGGAAAGAGTCATAAAATGACACTACATACTTAGCTCTCTTAGCAGCTCTACTAACTAATATAGCTACCTCAACAGCATCAGAACCCGAGAAGCCGAGAAATACTTTTTTCTCAAAATTACCCGGCGTTATGTTAATTAATTTTTCAGCGAGATCTATTGGCTCTCTAGCATAAAAATAGACTATTGGATACCCCAAGTATTTTTCAAGTTGACTTTTAATAGCATTTACAACATCCTCATGTAAGTGTCCAATAGGATAAACTACGGCGCCAGAAACAAAGTCAATAAACTCTCTACCCTCAATATCTCTAATAAACCACTTCCTCGCGCTCTCAACTACTAGTGGAGAGTATTTGAGTGATATGCCGCGAGGAAATACCCTCTTGTCACGCTCAACTACGTCTAGAATTCTACTAGATAACTCCATAGACATATAGTATACACCGAAAATAACTAAGACATATTGTAACTAAAGTCTTTTAATCTCCTTGAGAAGTTATACTCACAATTATCATTCTAGTTTTTAGAGAGCTGAATATACCGCTCTATGAGCTCTACACAATCACCTATATTCTTACACGACTCCCATGCCTTTATGTAAAGCAAGTTTCTAAAAGCTCTCTTCATATCCTCTAAGTGTAGTTCTCTATCATCAATATATATGACTACTACATTATTTCTGCAGAGTCCCCTCTCCTCGATCATTCTTAATACACGTTGAGCCATTAATGCTTTATTTGGATGATTTTCTATAGCATGATAATGAAACAATTCGTTCAGCCCTAGTATTCTGAGAGCTTGGAGAGCCTTCACAGGATCATTCCAGCTGAGTGTTGACACAATAAAACCTCTTCTAATAGCATATTTGAGAACCTCTAATGCAAGTTTATACACTCTCACTACAACACCATTAGAATCTATAAACTCCAACTCAGAAACCTTCGTGAAGGGTGTTTTAAGTATAGATACGTCGTAGTGATCCCAAAGGGTCCCATCAAGATCTATAAAGACTACTACACACTGATCCATATTGACTCATCTAATTCCACACAAATAAAACTATTCAAACACCAAGCCCACTTAACTCTTTAAACAACTTAAAAAAACATCATATACATATAAAGCACAATTAAGAGCTTCTTCTGCATCTTCAAAAACTATAAAGCTCACCTAGTGGTATTCCAGACTCCTCATTACCGTAGATGGCTGGTTCTCGCTCTCTTTACACTTAACTTTTTGATTTTTGCAATGCATTAATGACCTGCCTCATAAAATCATCAACACCAACCATTGTCATAAGTGGA
>JAJHQS010000022.1 GCA_020833225.1 Desulfurococcaceae archaeon | reverse complement strand
TCTTCTAGTGCCTTGATCTTCTCCTCTACAGTCTTAGCCTCCATAACCTTAATCCACTTAGCTCTAGCCTCAGCCGGCAGGTTTGTAACCATAGTCACCTGCCACAGGTTATATACTATAAAGAGGGGTTTAACGCTTAACTAAAGTACTATTTCTTAGTGTATTCTAGTAAACTTCTATCACTAATCTTACGTTTTTTTGTAATATACCATAGTGGTGCTATTTTTCTCAAAACTCTCCAACTTCTTCTAATAAATAATGGTGGTGTAATGTGGGAATTATAGTATTCTAAAACCCAGTTTTTTGTATCTGGATCTGTGATATAACCTGAACCGAAGTCTCCAAAAACCCTGCGTAAAACTATAAGGTTTAGATCCCGCGAGACTTTTGCAATAATACTTGCCGCAGCTACAGCAGTATATTTTGTATCAGCATGTGGCTCCATAGTGAAATATACATGTTGTTTAAATATGTTTCTTAGAGTCTTCTCAATGTTTTTACTGCATCCTTTAACTTCATCTATAAATATGTGGATTTCACTAGCTTCTCTATTTACAATATGTGAGAGTATGTTGAGAATCTTAATAATAGCCTTCTCTTCAAGGCTATTTAAGTTCTCTTTATCGAGTAGGTGTGGTGGTATATAGATTAGAACCGTGAATACCCCTGACTCAATAATAGTTTTATAAAATCTTAATCTCTCGCTTGGTGAGAGTAATTTGCTATCTTTAACACCTAGTAGAGCTAGTTTCTCAAAAATACTAGGGGTACCCATAACACCAGCTACTACCATGTCACCTATGAGTGGTCCTCTACCAGCCTCATCAATACCAATATAGTAAGCTCTCACAATACTCAGCCAGCGTGAGTGATATCTAATCTCTTCTTCTTTTCATAATAGTATCAAACTAGGTTATAAGGGAGTTTACTCCTACTAGCTGAGAGAGGGGTGTAGAGTATATGAGTAGTTTTTACGAGAATCTAGAGCTATGGGTTAAAAAGCAACAAGAAGTAAAAAACCTATTTGGTAAAGCAGAAGAGAATTATGAGAATGCAGATAGATTAACTCTAATAACTCTCTCTAGATTAGCATTTCACCAAATAGAGAGAACTATTGAGGCTTTTGATAATTGGCTTAAAGACCCCATGATAACGGTACATATGCCCCGCGAAATACTCGTAGAATTGTGGTCGAGATTGAGGAAAATACTCTATGAGCTAATAGATATAGACATAGAACACACTATGAAGTTTGCAGAGCATTTAAAGAACTTAG
Source organism: Desulfurococcaceae archaeon (assembly GCA_020833225.1). Classification (GTDB taxonomy): domain Archaea; phylum Thermoproteota; class Thermoprotei_A; order Sulfolobales; family Desulfurococcaceae; genus UBA285. The sequence goes on along the minus strand of JAJHQS010000022.1, from coordinate 22,577 downwards.
AGAATAAGGGCTTAATAAATCCATTATTCACAGCTAGACTAACTAGTGAAGAAGAGAGAAAACCGAGAAGACCAACAGTGACTATTTAACGTCTACTTCTAGTTTTTAAATCTATTTCAACGTCTATTGGTGCAACTTTAGGGTAGAGTGTTTCATAGAGATTTTTAATAGCGGACCCTTGTTCTCCTATTAGAGTTGAAGCTTTACTTAGTAATTCCTTACCGAGAGTAGTAACAAGGAGTTTTTTATTCTCTGAGACTTCAACAAGTCCTACATATTTTAATAGCGTTAGATCTCCCAATAAGTCTCTACTAGTAGGTGTATTACCTAATACTGTGAAATTATAGCCTAAATTAACTCCACTCTCTCTCATTAGGTAGATTAAGTTTACAAGTGCTTTTTCACTAATGCCATTTTTAGCGAGAGACATAATGTAGAGTAATGTAATTAACCTCGGGTTTTTCTCAATGTCTCCAGGTGTTACTACATGTTTAGTTATAATTTTAACTTCTTTACTCTTCTCTGTACCACTAGTTGGTGTAGCTACTTTTTGTTTTTTGAGACCACCCATGGTTAACACCTAATTTTTCACTTTTTCACTATTACTCTGGGTACTAATAAGCGTGGTAGATTTGCTACTAGTACATGTTGAAAGCCCATGTATTATTATTAACACAGCTTTATACTTCACAAGGTCTTCATAGTTACCCTGCTTTAGGAAACTGCTAGTATCAACACTATACTTCTTTATCAAACACTCTAATTTCTCATTACTAAGTAGAGGTTTCTCTTTTAACTCCTCTCTAATACTCCAAGAGATGCTTTTAACAAATTCTTCAATTCGCATAGTAAATTTTCCAGATCTGGCGAATTGAACTAGGGACATATAGGTAACTGAGACTACAAAGAGTAGGGATCCAAGAAATATGTCATTAGCATTAGTACCTCTAATAGCTATGAGTAAGCTAGCTATACTATTCACTATTAGCCCCAATCGTGGCGTATAAAACACTAATATCAGGGCGCTAATTGAGAGGGTGAAGCTGAAGAGTACATATTGAGAAAGATTATTAAATAGTCTTATGAGTGTTACTATAAGGCAAAGCATTATGGGGAGACTCATTTGCACTCTCTCTGCTAAATAGCTTTTTTCAAGAGAATTTATAAACTCTATAATCTCCTCTCTAATACTTGGAAGTATCTGGTATAGGTGAACTGTCTCTTTCTTAGTCTTAATAATATTTATGAGTTCTTCTATAGTACTATAAACTCTAATATACCTATTCCACAAAGATCTGCTTGGAACAAAGGGCTTTCTAGATTTTTCAAGTTTTTTTCCAAGTTCTTGAAGCTCACTCTTATACCACGTTAAGCTATCAACACTTTCAATAAGACTAATTAGAGTATCTAAATGTTTTATTAAAGTATTTACTAGCGGCTTCACCGCGCTTCACATCTAACATGCTTCACTTAGTAATATGATTAGGGGGTATTAACAGTGCAAGAAGGATCCCTGATGAGAAGATTTAAAGGGTACTTATAGTGCTGATTAATCATAGGGTATTAGATAGTTCTATTATGAGGAGATCTCTATGAGTAGTGGTGTAGGTATCCGTGTTGAACCTGTTACTAGGAGGAGAATTAGTGCTCATAGTCATATAAGAGGTCTTGGATTAGATGAGAAAGGTAAAGCTATTTTTAAAGCAGATGGTTTAGTAGGGCAATTAGAGGCTCGTGAAGCAGCAGGTATAGTTGTGAAGTTGATTAAAGAGGGTAAGTTTGCTGGTAGAGGAGTACTCTTTGTGGGTCCGCCTGGTACTGGTAAAACAGCACTAGCTGTGGCTATTGCGAGAGAGCTAGGTGAGGATACTCCATTTGTAACAATGAGTGGTAGTGAGATCTATAGTGTTGAGAGGAAAAAGACAGAGGTCTTAATGGAGGCGGTTCGCAGTGCACTTGGTGTGAGAATTCGTGAGATTAGAAAAGTCTATGAGGGTGTAGTAAAAGAGATTAAGATTAGGAGAGCTAGACACCCATTAACACCGTACTATGCTATTCCAGTTGAGGCGAAAATAACATTAGCAACAAAAGATGAAGAGGCTACTTTAACAGTGCCGGAAGAAGTTACACAACAAATAGTTGAGATGGGTATTAGAAAAGGTGATGTAATATGGATTGATGCTGAAACAGGCAGAGTTCACAGGGTTGGTAGAACTAAAGAAGTTGAGGGTGCTAGAACATATGATATTGAAGTTAAAAAAGTCGTTGAAATACCTAAAGGCCCTATTAAAAAAGAAAAAGAAATTGTAAGCGTAGTTACACTACACGACCTCGACGTATATTATGCAGCACAGAGGAGTTTTATTAGTATTTTTGGCTTTGGATTTGAGCGTGAAATATCGCCTGAAGTTAGGAGAGAAGTAGAAGGGCTTGTTAAGAAATGGCTTGACCAGAAGAAAGCAGAGTTAGTACCAGGAGTGCTCTTTATAGATGATGCACATATGCTTGATATAGAGTCTTTTAGTTTCCTCAGTAGAGCTATGGAGAGCGAATTTGCACCAATACTTATCCTCGCGACAAATAGGGGGTTTGCTAGGATAAAAGGTACTGATATAGAGTCACCCCACGGCATGCCACTCGACTTATTAGATAGACTTCTCATAATCCCAACACGTCCATACACAGCAGAAGAGATCAGGGAGATCGTCAAAATCAGGGCAGAGGAAGCTGAAATAGATCTTACACAAGAAGCACTTGAAAAACTCGTAGAAATAGGTACAAAGACGAGTTTAAGATATGCTGTACAGTTACTAGAGCCTGCGAGAATTATAGCTGAGGAGAGAGGGTCAAGTAAAATTGAAGTAGAAGATGTTGAGAAGGCTAAAAAACTATTTGTAGATGTCTCTGTGAGCGTAGAGTATTTAAAGAAATATGAAAGCTTGTTCTTAAAGTAGGGAATTTAATTAAAAACACTCAGCTTTAAATGATAATAATCCATCTCTTTTAGCTTCTCTAAGTACGTCTAAGACGTCTTTATCCCCAAGATCTCTCCACTCTACATATGCATCTGCAACAGCATATAGAGCACCTGACCTAGGATTTAAGCAATATACTTCATCAGCCTCTTTAGCAACAAGATGAGCGGATTCTACATGACAAGTAGGTACAGCAATAATTACCTTAGAAGCACCTATTTTTCTCAGAAACCTAGTGGCAGCTATCATTGTGAATCCAGCCGCTATGCCATCATCGACTACTAATACCTTTTTACCATTGAGATGCGTGTATCTCTCACCACATCTATAGACTTGGAGTCTCCGATTGATCTCAGCTAATTGTTCTTCAATAGAGTTCTTAATTTCCTCTGGTGTGAGCGCCAAGTAGAATACGAGTTTTGAGCTGTAAAAGTATGTTCCATCTGGTGCTATAGCACCAAAACCAGACTCTCTATTCCACGGTATTAATAACTTACGACAGATTAAGACGTCAAGTAATAAGTTCAAGTTTTTAGCCACTAAATATCCAACTGGAACTCCACCAGCTGGTATAGCATAAACTATATCTGCATTCACATTGTGAGATCTTAACCATGATGCGAGTTTTAAGCCAGCATCAAAGCGATCTTTGAAAACATATAAAAAGTCTTCTAAATCACGATTAAAAATAACTCGCACAATAAACACCGTCCCTAACTAGTTTACTTTATAAGTTATTGGTAAAATAGCTATAAGATAACAGTATTAATATAATATTGTGAAACACTAGATTGAATATCTCTTTGATACAGGGGTGTTTAGGTGTAAGTGGTTAAGTTGGGTATTTTGTATAAGAGCCTTTTTGAGGACGACTTTAAGGTTTTACTTGCACTTGAGAGATTACATGTTAAACGTGAATATGTTCCTCTCGGTATGATTGAAAAAGAGACTGGAATTTATGAGGATAAACTAGTGCTTATTCTAGGTAAATTACATAATCTCGGCTTAGTTAAGAGGGAGAGTATTGGCGATGAGAAAATGTACAAATTGACTTACACAGGATACGATATGTTGGCTTTGAGATCGTTAGTGAGAGCAAATGTTCTTGAGGCTCTTGGAGATAAAATTAGTGTGGGTAAAGAGAGTGAAATATATGAGGGACTTGCACCTGGGAACATACGTGTAGCAGTTAAATTTCTGAGACTCGGCAAGACTAGTTTTAGAAAAACTGTTAGAGTTAGAGATTGGGCTACTGAGACCTCATTATCGTGGTATAAGCAATCAATGATTGCTGCTGAGAGAGAATATAAGGCACTCAGAGAACTCGTGCCTCACAAAGCACTGGTGCCAGTACCATTTGGCTATAATAGACACGTTGTCGTAATAGAGTTTATTGATGGAGTAGAACTATATGAAAAACCCGATCTAGAAGATCCAATGGGGGTCTTAGTCAATATACTTGAAACACTTGCAATAGCGTATCATAAGGCTTCAATAGTACACGGGGATCTCAGCGAGTATAATATTCTTATAAAGCGTGATGATGAAAAACCATATATAATAGATTGGCCACAATATGTCTACAGAGATGATCCAAGAGCCCTAGATCTACTTAAAAGAGACATATTCTACATATTGAGATTTTTCAGGAAAAAATATAGAGTAGAAATATCGGTAGATGAGGCTATTAAAAGAATTATTGAGTATACTTCACAATAGGAATATAGGTTCTAAATAATATTTAAGTGTTCTTAAAAATTAATCTCTCTCCTGGGGGTTAGAACATCGTTACAGTTATTGGAATAGATATTGAGCCTGGAAGCTCCCCTCACGCTGTGAGGATGCCAAAGTACTCTGTTGTAGTGTTAAGAGATGGTGTAGTATATAAGGAGGTAGAGAATGTCCCATTATACAAGGTAATTAGGCTTATTCTTGAATATCGCGCTGATATATTAGCTGTTGATAACTTAAACGAGATTGTTGAGAGTCCAAGGGATATAGCTAAGTTATCTAAATTAATACCCCCTTGGTGTAGAGTAGTTGAAGTAGCTGGGGTTGAGCAAAGACTAGTTGAAGTTGCAAGAAAATTCAATATTGAATCTCCTCATTTAACTCCACTACAAGCTGCACGTGTATGTGCATATGCTGCTCTTAACGGTATAGGACGTGAAGTTAAGTTATATGTAGATAGAACATATGTAGTGGTATCTAAAGGAAGAACACCTATTCAAGGTGGTAGTAGTAGTGAGAGATTTAAGAGGAGTATAAGGGCGTGTGTTTTAAGAGTCGTTAAAGAAGTTAAAGAGACATTAGAGAAAAATGGTCTTGACTACGACCTCCTAGTTAAAAAGAGTAGAGGAGGATTAGAAAAAGGCCTATTTGTAGTTTATGCTTCACTGGAGAGAGTTCGCGAAGTGATTTCTCCACTTAGAAGTCGTAATGTGAAAATTACCGTGAAACCAGTACTCACAAGTATCCCGGTGACAGAGGAGTCTTCAAGTAGACTAGTAATTCTAGGAGTAGATCCAGGCACTACTATTGGAATAGCAGTCTTAGATTTCACTGGAAAACCACTACTAGTAGCTAGTGGTAAAGTTCCCGATAGAGAACAAGTAGTGGGAGAAGTATTGAGATTTGGTAAACCAGTTATCATAGCTGTAGATACTTCTAAGCCTCCTGAATTTGCAAAGAAACTTGCATCTAAACTAGGCGCAATACTCTACACACCTGAATACGACCTCACGGTTGAAGAGAAACAGAAATTATCATCTGAGTATTCAGTACTATACACTATTGATATTCCAGATTCACATGCTAGAGACGCATTAGCAGGAGCTATAAAAGCTTATAGGTCTTTTAAACCTCTAATAGAAGAAGTTGAATCTAAAACAAGAGGACTACGTAGTGTTGTAAGAGAAAAAATTATTGTAGAAGTGTTGAGAGGTAAGAGCCTAGTAGAAGTATTAGATGAATATTTTATGCGTGAATTATCACGTGATTTTAAACTAAGACAAAAAACTCCCCTAATAGTGAAAAGTAATGAGCGTGTAAAAGAAGATTTAGATAAATTACATTCAAGAATAGTTGAATTAGAAAGTATTGTGAAGAAGCTTGAAGAAGAATTAAAAATTAGAGATAAGTTAATAGAGGAGTTGCAAATAGAGCTTAAAACTGTGAAAAAGAGAGATCTTAGCGAGGAATGTGAGAGGAGAGTTCAAAATCTACTCTTAGAAATAGAGTCACTTAGAAAAATGCTAAGAGATAGGGAAAATACTTTAAACTCAATATTACAACATGTTGTAAGCCTTGAAGAGGCTATTAATAGGCTAATTAAAGGAGACCTCATAGGTGCTGTAAAAGCTAGTAGTTTAAAAAACACTACTTGTACAAGTAAACCAGTATATTTAGATGATTTAAAATTCTTATCTAATGAACTCTTAGAGTGCATTAAGAGAGAGAAATCAGTATTATTAATTCCACCTGGAGTTCAAATTGACTGGAAAGTAGTTAAAGTCCCAGTTGTAGAAGTATCTCCAGTACTAGATTTCAAAGACTATGTACTAGTAGCTTCTAATAGTCTTAGTAATGTAAAAGAGTTGTGGAGGACTATTGAGGAATTTGAAGCAAAGGAGAGGAGAAGGAGAATAATGGAGATGATTGAAGAATATAAAAAGTCTAGAATAAAATAACTTGATCGCTGAGTATGAGTTCAGTTATTTTCTTAATGTTTCTAAGCTCCTCGTTAACAATACTTGCAATATCGCTTTTCACATGTCCAGGTATATCTGTAATATTGAGGTCTCTAGGTATTAATTTTACACTAGCAATTAGAGGTCTATCTATGGGCTTACCGATCTGGCTTAAAACCTCTACGTAGACATCACTAAATAAGTGTTCAAAGTTACCATAGATCTTCTCAGCTAAAATTTTTGCTAAGACATTGTATATTTTACCAACATGGTTAACAGGGTTTTTGCCAGCTGTAGCCTCTAAACTAATAGGCCTCATAGGTGTTATTAATCCATTAGCTCTATTACCCCTACCAGTAGCACCGTCATCTCCATGTTCAGCTGAGGTACCAGTTACAGTTAAGTAGAAGCTGTCTCGCTCTGGAATATCAGCTGTGTTAACGTGTACTTCAATATTATAATCTGGCGTTATTTTATGTGCTAGAGCTGTGACTTCTTCTGTAATAGCTTTTTTAACACTTAAATACTCATATTTATCGTGTACTTCTCTATCAATAATAGCAACAGCTATTGTTAAAACCACTTGTTTATCTCTCCTAAACCCCATAACTTTAACGTCTTCACCTACAGCGGGGTATTTCTTTTTGAAATCTCTACTATTAAGTAATCTCTCAGTCTCGTAAACTAGCTTCTCTAGTGGTGTGAGTGGTGCAAAACCAACACCAATGCTTGTATCATTTGCTAATGGTATTTGCTCTTTACCGGTCTCAAATACGGTTACTAGATCAGCGCTCCCCTTCCTGATCTTGTAATCTACGATAACGTGTGTTTCAGGATCTAAATACCTGAAATTAGACCTAATCCATTCTTTAACAGCCTCTACTACTAGTTTTCCAAATGGAACTTGGTAAACAGCGCCTCCTACACGAACATCTGTAGTAGCTCTTCCCGCTACTATTATGTATATTGGCTCTAATAGTAATCCGCCACCGAAACGTGGGGCAGCTTGTCCACCAACTAGTAATGTTTTATCTAAGTTGTGGTGTAGTAGTGTATTAAATTCTTTTAAGTAGTATTTGCAGAGAGCGCGAGAAGCAACTTCACTCGCAGAGTCGGCAATATAATCTGGGTGACCAAGCCCTTTTCTCTCAACAAGTTCAACTCTCATATCTCTAACACTCTGCATACGTAGAAGCTCAATACTAATGTTTCTATCTACACCACTAAACACTGCTCAACACACCCATGTGAAGTATATATCTTGATTATTTAACTGAAATAAACAATTTTAACCTTTTAATCTTAAAACTAATCCTCACATTTACTTAAACCCTCACCAATACCAGATTCTATTATTCGCAATGAACCTGGTAACATGTTTTTCACATTTTCTTCTATATTAGTATACATTACACTTGTTTTTCGATAAGCATTTTCTACGAGTTTCTTAGTAACCTCGGTTTTAGCATCATCTAGGTTCATGTCACCAGGAGTTATGAGTACATATGAGAGTGAGAATTGTTTAACAACTTGGGGGCTTCCTACAAATACTTTAATATAATCTCCATACACCTGATCGCAATATAATTTTAACCCCACTCCAAGCACTAATGGCACCTTCAAGTAGTGTCTTTCACCATAAACCATAAATGCGCCCTTAGAAAGGTATTCGCCTGGAGGAGGAGCTTTTGAAACCTGATTACCCCATACCCAATACACATCAATATAACTAAACCCAGCTTTCCAAGCCTTAGAGTAACAAGCAGCAATTACAGCAGCGTCAAAAATGTCTTCCATCGAGGGATCTCTCGATCCTCTTATAAGTACTGTTGCAGGTGCTCCATGAATATCGGCGTGGAGAAAAATATCACTATTACCCAAATACTTTTTAACGATAGCTTCATTTTGAGAAGAATCTTTACCAGCAATGACGAGGAAACCGCTGCGTGTAATAGTCCACCTATATTTTTCAAACCAGAATTTAGGTGCTGGTTTACTATATATCTTAACTTTAAACTCCTCTTCAATTTTAAAAACACTCTTCTCCATATCAGTTAAGACTTCCTCAGCTCGCTTAATTTTCTCGGAGAGTTCACCACGCCTCTTCTCTAACTCTATAATCTGTTGTTCAAGACTCTTCCTAATATTAAAACAAACCTCTCTATTGAGGAGAACAAAACACACAAGCCCCCTCTTCTGATCAGCGCGGAGAACACCACACTCACCTAGAGCACTCCAACCACGAGTATTCTTAACTCTAAGAATACATTCAAAGACGTTGTAAACGTGACTATAGTTCTCATAGATCGCTTTAAGCGCTTCATTGATCTCCTCATACTCCTTCTTGAGTTCTTCAATCCTCTTCAACTGTTCTTCAATTCTCTTTTTCTGGGCTCTTAAAGCTTCTTCTAGTTGACGCCTCTTCTCCTCTAGATCTAAGTATAGCTCTAATTCTGTGAAATACACGTCTACAGCATTATTGAAATCTGTTAATATGATCTCGCGCTCATAAACCTCCTCGAAAAGCCTTGGCTTAAAGGCGCTGTAAAGCTCGTATGTATTTTCATAGCGGACTAAGTAACCATGTCCTTGGATACTTTCAGCAAGGAGTCTACGATACTCTTCTATAAGCCTCTCAAGATCGCTTCTACTAACCTCACTAGGTCTTTTATTTTTATCTTCATATAGTCCTGTTCTCAGCAATAGTTCCTCGGCAACGTAGCCTGGAAGACCCCATTCAGATACAATACTACGTACGAGGTCTTTACCTGTTAAAAAAGCCTTTAATAGGTCTTCACTACTAGTAAGCGGAGAGAGACCTCTTAGTGGTGGAGGTGTATATTGTAACCCCACTTTAATAACTCTATCTTTAAATTCTTCAAAGCGTGAAGCATAGAGTATTCTATTTTCACTATTTGTAATAACCCAGACGCCGCGTGGCAAGATCTCAATATAATGCCTCAGTACTTCTCCACGTTTTATAGACTCAAATACTACTATACGCTCCCACCACGGCTGTGAGATGTTATTAATTCTCCCATCTCTCACATGTGCTCTAAGGTAGCTAGTAAACTTATCTATACTCCTACTACTAGGCTCATTTTGCGATAAATGTATTCTCTGTGAAGGCTCAATTTTTAATAGCCTATTTTCTCCTTTACATCTTAATTTAAGCAACCAATAGTATTTTGACCTATAGGCATTATCAATAATGCAATTAGTGAGGGCTTCCCTGTAAAGAGTAATCCAAGCATAAATATCAATAACGTCCATAGACTTCTTAATCAAGAACACTCAGCCCTCTTTAATACAATATCACATATAAATATATCTAAATACTCCTCTAATACATAACATTGTGGCTGGTGAGGTTTGAAATCTATTACTACAAGTATTAGTGAGAAAATGACTTTAGAGGATAAAATTGTATTTTTTAGATTTAAAGCTGGGTTAATATACGGTATACTTGTCTTCATATCTTCGCTTTTCATAACACCTCAGACACTTAATCCTTATGCCTGGGCTACGTCAATATTAGCATATCATGCTACAATAATCTATGTAGCTGTAAAATATAGGCCTCTTACTAGATTTCAACTATATTTGAGAGGGCTTGCTACTTTTTATGCTACATGGATTTTAACAGTAATAATATTATTTGAATTAGTAAAACTACTAGGGGTGTAGTGAGTGCTAAAAGCACTCTCAGTTGATTTATGGGGGACTCTTATAGAAGATGAACCAGGACCAATAGAGACATATACTTACATGAAGCTTAAAGCCCTCTGGGAGGTTTTAAATAGATATGGTAATGTAGACTTTAATAACGTTATTGAAGTCTACAAGAAGATCATTAGATATAAGGATCATACACCATCACATTTATTTGCTAAAATGATCGCGTTAATTCTGGGATTTAATAATGAGAAGGTCTTAGAAGAGGCTAGTATAGCATATGAGCAAGGTGCTTATAGCTATAAGCCACGCATTATTCCCGGTGCTCGTGAATTATTAGAGTATGCTAAAAACTCTAAATTAAGAGTAGTAGTTGTAACTAATACATCTTTCTCTGCCACAGGTGTCTTAAAACTATTGGAAAACGCTGGACTTGGTGACTATGTAGATTATGTAGCGTCATCATCTGATCTCGGCGTTGAGAAGCCTAATCCTAGAATATTTCAAATAGCACTTAGAGCAATTAATGTAGAGCCCTATGAAGCTATTCACGTAGGGGATTCTTGTAGTAGAGATGTCTTAGGCTCACTATTCGCAGGTCTTAAACCAGTACTCTACGCGAGAAAACACAGTAGTGTAGAGTTATGTAAAGCGTTAAATATACCTATAGTTGATAGTTTAAAGAAAACTATTGGGGTTCTTGAAGCTATATTAAAGAGTTAAGACTTTATAATTGAAGTATTTCTCTCCATATATCATCTCTTAATCTGCGATATTTAAGATAATATTCAAGGCCATCTGCGAGTAGGGGTTTTCCATTTACGAGGGGGTATCTATATGGTAAATAAACATAGCCATATTCAGTCTCAACTCTTACACCATCGACATATTGAAAACCCTTATCATTTTTATGCTCAATTAAATATTTCACGTAGTATGCTGAACCATCAATACTATATTGCTCTTCACCAATATTAAAAGCTCTCACAATTGGCGGAGCTCTATTAGTTATGTAAATTCTTGTCCTACCTCTAGGAGGGTGATCTCCTAGTATTCCACCTATAATAATGTATTTTGCATTTACAAGATCGCTGTATTGTAGTCTACGTGATGCTGAAGGATCTAGAATTATTGTCTGTGATGGGTCTATAAGGACCTTTACAAGTAACTCAATAACACTTTCCTCGAAGACGCGCCCATAGAGTCTAAGTAGCCTGTGATATCTAGTTGGAACATTAGTAAACCAGACTCTTTCTTTACCATGAATTTGTGAGACATGTCGATATTCTAGTAGTAGCCAAGGTGAAATTTCAGGTTCCAAGTGTTCAATTATAATAGTGTAATTCAAGTTTACTCACTTCTACGTGTTTATACTATTTTAGCGGTGTAAAAGTAGTCGATACACTGTATGGTCTCTTTGAACACTGGGTCTAAGTCTGATGGTTTTATTGTAAATGTGTTAGGATATCCGGTGATCACGAGTAGGCCTTGAGGCATGATAACTCTCTTTAACTCTCTAAGAGCTTTTGCTTTATCACTAATAACACCCCAAGTTGACACAGAAAACACATAGTTAAATGTAGAGCTCTTAATAGGGATGTCTTCAGCATAACTTTCTAATAGTAATGCTAATGGTGAATTAACTTTACTCTTAGCTATTAAGAGCATTTCGTGGGAGGGGTCCATGCACACATATTTAAAACCCTTTATTCCACTTTCTTCTAAATACTCATAGAGTAACCCTGTACCACAGCCGGCATCGAGAATAAGGCCTTTTATAATACCAGTTAATTTTAAGAGGCATTTGTATTTAACATATTGCTCTTCTCTGTAGAGTTCATTATAGACTTCTGGTTTAATTAAGTACTCCACGATCTCTACCACTACTTCCTCTTAGAGAACTCCTGTAGACTTACTCTTTTAGACTCTCTCTTCTTAAAGAACTCCCAGAGTTTTTTCAAGTCTACATATTTATATTCTAATCCAAGCCTAGTAAGTGTTTCTAGTGTTGTTGGTGAAAATGAGGGTGCTATTAGAATACCTCGTGGTGTTTCACCATACTCTTTCTTATATATCTCGACATATCTATATAGTTGTAGTGCAGCTTCACGTGTAGCTGTAATTCTCTTAAGCTCTATTAATACATGTCTACCGGATTTATCAATAGCATATATATCTACATAGCCTTCTCCAATAGGCTTTTCTACTCCGAGGACTCTTAAGTCTTCTTCTATAATCCATGGGTTTTCAGCTAAAATATCTCTCATATCTCTCTCTTCAAGATACATTGTAAACTCCCCCTGATCTACTAGTTCACCTATAATTACTAATCCTACTCGTATAAACACCACTGTGAGGTATTCACGAGGCTTATCTCTTACAGCGTGAATTACAAGCCCCACACTAGGTTTAAAAGCTACTTCAATAACGACTGTTGATGGTTGCCAGTTAACTGGAGAATAGCCATAAGGTCTGTGAACTAGGAGTGCACCATCTTGCTTAATAATCACTACTCTCTCTCCTACTTCGAGTCTAGAGGCAGCACGTCCTTCATAATCAACCCTACATTCACCGAGAATGATGATTAAAGATCTCCTGGTAATAGCTGTTTTTAATACCTCTACTAGTTCTTCGGAGCTCTCACCACTATATATCTTTAAATTCACTTACAACACCTATGAGAAAAATGTGAATTTTAAACTAATCTCTATATAAGCGATAAATATTCTTATCTCTTAAACTAACTCATGGTTTAGTAGGGTCTAATTTAGGGATTGTAGAGTGAGAATTAAGCTTATAGCTTTTGATAGTATGGGAGTTAGGAGTATGGCTACTCTTGTAGAGACTTCTAGTGGTGTTTTCTTTATTGATCCTGGTGCGGCTCTAGCTCCTAGGAGATATAATTTACCGCCTCACGAGCTTGAGCTTAAAGCTCTCGAAGAATCTCTTAGTAGAATATATAGTGCACTTAGTTCAGTAGATTATGTCATAATAACACATTATCATAGAGATCACTACCTTTATAGGGCTGGGGAACAAGAGTATTATAGAGGTAAAGTAATTTATGCTAAGAACATGTATATTGATATTAATCCAAGTCAAAAAATAAGAGCTCACATACTCTACAGGAAAATGGGTGTCGAATCTCTAGCTAGACAAGTAGTATTTGCCGATGGTAAGATAATTAACCTGAATGGAGTAAAATTACAGTTCTCTCCACCACTACCACATGGTGACTGTAATAGTAAATTAGGATATGTACTCTCTGTTACTATAATCGAAGACGGGTTTACCTTAACACATGCAAGTGATATACAAGGTGCTCTCTGTAAGTCTTCGCTAAACTATTTGCAGAATATACCACATAGCGTTCTAATAATTAGTGGTCCTCCAACATATCTTAAACAAGAGAGTAATAAAGATGTTTTAGAGAACTTAATTAAGCTCATTAAGAACTCTAAGAGAGGTTTCACTATGATATTAGACCACCACATATTAAGAGATCAGGATTACGCTAAGTACTTCAACATATTGAGAAATATTAAAAGCGATGTAAAAGTACTTACAGCAGCCGAATACATGGGTATTGAAATCCGGCAACTTGAAGCTTATAGGTATAAGCTATGGTCAACTACATAAATATTCTTTAAGTATAAGTTTTAAACATATCAACTACTCTCCTACCAATAATAGTAATTCAATAGTAATTCTCCCCTAGTCTTCAAAACACCTTTAAATTACTTAGTTACCTTAGAGAGTTTACTAAAACTTTATTTTCACTTCTTCTGGTGCTACTCGCCCATAATCTATGCTTATAAATTCAATATTACTACCTCGTATAACTACTTTACCAAGTCTTAGTGTTGGTTTTCCCTCATTAAACTCTAGGCAATTTGTTAAAACAACATTCATAACTGGGTCTACTAGTTCAAGTATACCCATGTATTCAAAACCCCCCTTTGTCCTCACTAATACTATGTTTCCCTCAGCGCTCTTCAATATTTTTAGTGGACTTTGGGGTTTCATGTTTCGCGGTGTTGGAACCAAGTATTAAACCCCTTCACTAATCTACTAGACACTACTCCTATAAATAGTTAGGGTTAATATATAAAGATTTAGTTCGTGTTTCTCAGGGTGTTTTAGAGTTGATTAGACTTAGAGTTATAGTAGGTTTAGCTCTCGTAATTATATTTCCACTTGGATTACTATTGGCATTTATATCTCTTATTGACATTATTTACACTGGCTACATAAATCAAGCTTTTCTAATTTTTGGATTACTCTACTCTGTTGTCGGCTATGTGGTATATAAGTACATGTTATTGAGTGGTAGAGTAGAACCTGGGCTTTTAGAATCTCTTATAGCATTTTCACTCACATGGCTACTAATACCAGTTCTCTTCTCAATACCACTACTAGTAGCGTTGAAAATACCAATAGTAGATGCTGTTTTTGAGGCTATTTCAGGTTTTACTGGAACAGGCCTCACAGTCCTCATAGGTCTTGACAATATGAAGCCGAGTATATTAATCTGGAGGGCGATTATGCAGTGGATTGGTGAATTAGGCTTAATAGTGTTTGCTACTGTATTAATGCCTTTTATTTGGCGTTTTAGCCACGTGCTCTATAGTTTAGAGAGACCTGTGCGAATAACTCTATCGCTTAGGAGGTCAGCTATTAGGATATTTCAATTATACTTGTTAATTACACTAATCGGTATAGTGGCTTGTGTATTTACAGGTATGAGTATTCTTGATGCAGTAGTACACACAATGACAGCTATTGCAACTGGTGGTATGAGTAATTATGATGCTAATTACCAGAGGATTTTTGAATACGCTCCACTAAGCATATATCCTATTACAGTATTAATGTTTCTTGGAGGCGTGAATTTTTCAGTACTTAGCTATATTGTGAGCGGTGAGTTTAAGAGAGCGTGGCTTAATGAGGAGTTTAGAGCATATTTATATCTCACATTAACATCTATACTCACACCCCTCATACTACTATTACCGAGATTTAACTGGTCTATGAGAGATGCTTTAATTTACGGCTCATTTAATACTCTCTCAGGATTTACAACAACGGGTTTTAGTATAGGTGTGATCAGCGAGTTACCGGTTGATGTGAGAATATTAATCACGATTTTTATGTTTATAGGTTCAATGAGTTTCTCAACAGTTGGTGGTATTAAAGTAGTGAGGTTATTAGTTTTAATTAAAGCTGTAAAATCTTATGTTGTAAATATTATTAGTGGTGGTGTAATTCAACCACTTGTAAAACTGGGTAATAGTGTATTAGAAGAGAGAGAAGTCTCTAATAACCTACTCCTCATAGTATTACACTTTATCTCAGTGTTAACTGGCGCATTTCTCATTAAAACATTTATGTTAGGAGTAGATATGGTTAATGTTCTCTTTGAGACCACGTCTGCTGCTAGTGCTGTTGGCTTATCTACTGGAATAACATCT
This sequence comes from Desulfurococcaceae archaeon, assembly GCA_020833225.1. Taxonomy (GTDB): domain Archaea; phylum Thermoproteota; class Thermoprotei_A; order Sulfolobales; family Desulfurococcaceae; genus UBA285. The sequence goes on along the minus strand of JAJHQS010000022.1, from coordinate 6,767 downwards.
CCTCAAGCACCAGTAGGTGTTAAATTAGTATTAATTGCTTTAATGTATCTTGGTAGACTTGAATATATACCTCTATTAACACTAATAGGCGTAATAATTTATAGAAAACACCCTGTTCTCGCTAAGTAGATTATTTAATTAGTAATTGAGGTGTATATGTATAATGGGTGCTTTATTGTGGAGGTTTGGCTAGAGGAGAAAGTGAGAGTACTTGCTTCAGAACTTAGATATGCTAGGAGTATAGACACTTATCTTGTGAAGTTTTCATCACTGATCTATGAATTAGAGGATCAGTGTCTAGGAGACTATGGTTGTATTAGAGATTTATTTAAGAGGATACTGGAGCACCCAGCTCTCATAAGAGAAATTTCTACATTAGCGTGTCATGTCGATGAGGTAATTCACATGATTCAAGGAGATCCTAGGTTTAAAAATCTTAGGAATTATGGAGACCTAGTTGAAGAGGTTTTAAAAAAGACTACTTGTATTGGTGAAAAAGAACTTGTAGCTACTCGAGAACCAACTTTTAGAGTTGAGAGGGAAGAACGTGTAAAATTAGAAAAACCCACTATTACTTCTATTAAATATAAATTGCCTCTTGAATTACTCTTGAAAATAGCTCTTATAGTGGCAATTATACTAATAGTGCTAGGGGTTTTATTTTTCACTATTTTTAAGTAGTTGATTCAAGTACAGCTTCTTTAAATATACTTAGTCCTACTTTAGCTGCTTCTTCACTTATAATTAGTGGTGGTATTAGTCTTATAGCGCTTTTACCACATGGTAGTAGTACTAGTCCTTTTTCAAAAGCCCTTCTTATAACTTTATCTCTAGTTCCAACGTCGGGTTTTTTACTCTTCTTATCTACAACAAATTCAACTCCCCATGCTAATCCAAGACCTCTCACATCACCAACTTTTTCAACTTTATCTCTTAGTGGTAGTAACTCGTCTCTAAAGACTTTTTCTAATTTAACTACATGTGGTAGTAGTCCCTTTATGATCTCAATAGCTTTTATACCGGCTACACAGCCTAGTGCATTTGCACCAAAAGTATTACTGTGTACACCATACTCTTTGAATTCGAGGTCAGCTCTAAAAACAGTTACACCTACTGGTATTGCACCACCACCAATATATTTAGCCATTGTTAAGACTTCTGGTACTACATTGAAGTGTTCAATGCTAAACATTTTTCCTGTTCTACCAAGGCCCATTTGGATTTCGTCATCAATTATTAATATACCATATTTATCGAGTAGTTTCTTTAACTCTTGGAAGAATCCTAGTGGGGGGACTACATAGCCGCCTTCGCCTTGTATAGGTTCAATTACAAAAGCCGCAACTTCATCTGGTAGTATTAGTTTATCAAATACGTAGTCTTCAATGAACTCTAATACTCTATTAATGAGTTCACCTGGGTTTTCATAGCCATCTATGTGCCATGGATTTCTATATGGATTTGGATATGGTACGTGAATTACTCCCGGCATCCATGGGAATGTACCCTTATGGTGTATTGCTTTACTAGCTGTTAAAGCTAGTGACCCCATTGTTCTCCCGTGAAATGCGCCGTAAAACGCTAATAGGAATTTTCTCCCAGTAGCATATCTTACGAGTTTAATAGCTGCTTCATTAGCCTCTGTTCCACTATTAGAGAAGAAGACTTTACGAGGCATATTACCTGGGACTACACTAATAATTTTCTTTGCAAATTCTACTTGATATGGGTGGTAGAAGTCATTACTAGCTGCATGGGCTAGTTTTTCTAATTGCTCAATAATAGCTTTTTTAATTTCAGGGTGTGTAGGATAACCTAAACTACATACAGCTATACCACTTGTAAAGTCGAGGTATTTATTTCCATCTACATCATATATCCAGACGTCTTCAGCCCTCTCAATAACTAGTGGCAATATTTCAGGCATATGTGTAGTTTTAGTAATATATTTATCGTGTTCCTCCATCCAGTATTTAGCTTTAGAGCCCTCAGACCCAGGTTTAACTTTAATCTCGGGTTTCAATAAAAACCACCAAGTACAAGTGTGACATGTATAGTGTTATTAGTTTTTAAGTATATAGATCTATGTGTAATCTATATAGGATAATGATAATACAGAGTCCACACATTATATGTGAATTACTTAGTAATTAAACCTATCTTCTTAAGTCTCATAGTGAATTTTGCAAGATTTCTCATTAATAACTCTTTCTCTCTACTACCAGCTCTCACACTATCTACTACTCTAATAAAGAACTCTAAGGTTTTATCAACATCTCTAGGCTTAATTCTATAGGGAACACCATCTTTACCACCGTGGGCGTAAGCGTAGAGAAATGGGTCTATGAGGTGTGTTGTTGGGTCTCTAAATGACGGCTCATAATTATATATTAAATCTGCTATTAATGCTAAAGCTCTCATTGTCTCAGGACCTAAACCCTCAATTAACATTAGATCTCTAAATGTAACTGGCGTTAATTTCTTAATGAGCTCAGCGATTTTCTCAATTCTCTTTACATCTGTTATAGGCCTATAGAAGCGTGGACATTTCAAGAATTTCTCTCTAAGACTACTAGGATTTATCATAGTAGTAGTTTTACTAGTAAATATTGTTAACTCTGGTAAACCCCTTACTAATCTATTAACTTTGTGTAAATCTTGTATGAGAGACTCGGTAGGAGTGTTTTGTATTATTTCTACAACTGCTCTCCTAGCACTATTAGACTGAGTATCTATCATGTTTAATGCTGGCGAGATCTTCATTGAGGCAACGCCTGAGTGCGGATCTTGATCACATGTAATAGTATTATTTCTCTCTACAAGGATATGATATCTCCTAGCTAATTTCCCAGAGATATTCATACCCTGTTGTATTACTAATACATCACTACTATCAGATACTAGTACTCCATGAATATAGAGTGTATAGTCATCTTGAATAGCTACAGAGTCTACTCGCGCCGAGAGCTTACTTAACTCTACGATTCTACCAGGATCCACTATGTCACCTAGTAATTGAGCCTCTCCAGGTATATTTCTAGCATCACTACCCTTACCACCAAGAACACTAATACCATAATCTACTAGCGATCTTGGTGGAAAAGCCGATTTTAAAACATAAAGTGTAACTGTAGTTGAACCACTACTATCCCAATCCATACCTATAATATTATTAAATGCCTGAAACCAGAAGGGGTCACTAAGTCTTAAGAGTAGTTCTCGTGGACCATAAACCTCAATAATATACCTAGCTATAAGTGAACCAAGAAGCCTCATACGTTTAAGCAAATACTCTGGAACACGACCCTCATGTAGAGGTAACTCCGCAAAACCAATATAACTCACTAAATCACCGCGAATTCGTATCCATTACTATATATTATATCTAAGTTATTTTTTATTATAGTAGATGATAATATTAAGTTAAAATCAAGTATTAAGATATAGGTACAGTCATAGCACTTAAAATTTTTCACATGAAGTTGGCTATAGAGTTAAGTTTGCTATTATCTGGGTTAAACTAAGACTTAATTACTACGTATGTTAAATTGACTTTTGAAGTAAAGTTCTCATAGCAATTTAAAAATTCGAGAGACTTAAATTAGAGAGGACGTGAAGTATAGGTCGTATATTGAAAAAGATAGAATTGTGATAGAGCCTATAAGAGAAGCATTATGGTTTGTCATTCATAGCCTTAAAGAATAAGGCGTTTATTATAAACAATACTGTAAAAGCTACATTTGCTCTATAATTCTTCTTAAATAAGTACAATTCAGCTACTAATAAAGCTATTAAAATTATATAAAACACGCGGATAAGGAACAATTAGGCTGAAAAACAAGATTTTTGTTCGGCATAAATATAGACTATCCCTAAAGTTACAGTCATGTTAATAATAAATCCTTTAATCGTCTGTGAGATCCTCATCAAAGTAAAAGATGCGCCCATAGTGTTTACTAAGTAAAGCTTTAAGAATTATTCTTCACAGCCATCCTAAGTTATAAGGATTAACTTTAAGAGATTATTAGCTAATGCTAAGATAATACGTAGAAAATGATAGGTTAAATGGTAAATTTATAGTTTTCGACTCGTAAACATAACTACTAATGATTTAGTTATAACTTTTCTAAAGTTACAAAAGATACCTACTAACATTTTGATATCCCCAAAGTTTTAAGAGTTGTACTTCTGGATCTATGTATCAAATAGAGTGATTAATTGAGCTCATATGAATTAAAGAAATGTCCATTATCGTGAGGTTATATGTAAAAATATATATTAATTTGCCCCTTTATTTGAAACTTTACTTATTGTTTCCTGCGATATTAAACATGTTGAAGATCTGCTTATTAACTTTTAGTTGTTAGTTTATGGTTACGTGAACTTAAGATTAGAGGATATGATTCAAATAGATATTAGCGTTAAGCGGCATTTTACCTATTAACACTATTATCTAGCGAATTCGTCTATATTAAGTTCAAGACTTCTCTACATGCTGTGTTAAACTAGGAATAGATTAAAATGGATACTTGGAAGCCCTTAGCTCTATTAGAGTGTTGAAAGGTAATTAATTGTAACTGTAATTGTTCATGAAGAATTTGGAAAGATTATGGGATTATTAAAGATCACTTAAACATTTATACTCTGGGCAGCATTTATGCGTTTTCAATGTATTTTGGACTTTTGCTAAGCCTGAGAAAGGAAAATTAAAGCTATACTATTTTGTTATTGCCTAATAGTCTTGGCCTTGAATACGATAGCTTTCTCTAAAACTTACATGTTGAGATTTAAGTGAAGATTTTAAAAGTAATATTAGTCTTAGCGGGGATCTTTTTTACCGTTTTTATCATCTATCGACATTGGACTGGATTGTATTTGCGGAGTTCCTAAAGGTGTGTTTCTTGGTATATACAATAGTTGTTTTACCATTAAGCATACTTGACACGTTCTTGGATTAAAACCCCCAAATGTACATTTCTCGTTAAAAAAGGGGCATGTCTCTGATCTACTTATAAAAGTTACTGAACGTAAGAGTAGAATTGTTATTGTTAAAGCTATAACTATTAATAGTATTGCAGGATTTGAAAGTACTAGGAGTAAATAACCTACGCGAGGTATTATAGTAATGACTTTACCATAGATATCGAAAGGCTTAATAATCCAGGGATCAGGTTTATTGTAAGCATCACCTTTTGTCATGATACCTTCACTTGTAATATTATATATCCTATGAACTACTATATCTCTGCTTTGTCTAAATACAATTATATCTCCAATCTCAAAGCTCTCAGATTTTTTAATTACCAGTAGGTCTCCCACATCTAATGTTGGATACATACTTCGAGATTTTACAACAACTAATGGAATATCAGAGCCTAGAAGAACTCTCATAATATTCCACAAAATAATAGCTATAGATATTACAACTATTATTGTGAGAAGGAATTTCAAAGACTTCTTGAAATCTATTCTCAGGTGTTTAAAAGAGGCTTGTCCAAAGATCATTGCAAGTCCAATTAATGTTAAAACTACAGATAGAAACGATGAAATAGCTAAAAATACAGGAATTATATATATTAATTCACTAGTAGTAGGTGCTAGTATAAATATATATGCAGTAATTATCGCAAATACCACTCCAAGAGATAAAAAGACGATAGCTAATAAACTAAGGTGCAAAAGATTACACCTGATAATGATTTAATAAAAAATAAAAATAAAATTTTACATTACTCAACATAGACTATTTGCACACCTAGCTTAAACGTTACACTTACAGATTTAGCCCCAGTTTGATAGATGATGCGCACATCATAGTTCACAGTTCCTGGTGGGCTTAGAACAGTTTCATCAAAATATGTAACAGGTGAATCTTTTGTGAGTGTTGCAACTAGGGTTGCTTCTTTATAGATTTCAATTGTTAGCGATCTAAACTCACCTATCTTAGGATCATTTATTATAAGCTCAACTTTAACTCTAACACTCTGACCGCTAGTGAAGCCTCCTTTTGTGAAATCGATTGCTATTATATTTGAATACGTCTTTGCACCTGTAGAGCGGGCTGGATATGTATCGCTTATTGGACTAACACTTACAGGTTCTTTGATAGTTAAACTAGCTGTCCCCATTAGTAATATTGCTGATGCACTTACAACTAATGTTGTCATTAATGCTAATATTAATACTATTAACGTTACTTTATACACGAATACCCCTGGTAGCAAAAATATATCTTGAAAAGTTTATAAAGACTACCCCTATATACAAAGAAACATCTTAATTAGAGACTTCCTAATCGAGTTGGAAGATTATTAAAAATCATTTTATTTTTAAGTTCGATAGCTTTAATCTAGAGAAGATAAATAAAGGACACTATATAGTCAAATCAAATAGGTATTTTACAAGTCATACACTGTCACTTTACTCCTAATGGAAGCTTGTCCGAGAAGCTACTGATTAAACATGATTAATATACTGTGAATGTAGCAATATTAATAATATTTTCTTATTGAATTAAACGTTTTATGCTTTGCAGGTTACATGGTGTTAAATAGTTTGTTAATGACATCTATATTACATTCATCAAGAACAATATTACGTTTATTTTTTAGTCCAAGTACTATTTTTAATGGTGCTGTAACCACTATAATAGGCTCTACTATTGGTCCTAGTAGTGTTCTCGTAGCTTGTTTAATTTCACTACAATTAGGGCTTTCAACACAAATAGCTATTATAGACTCAAATCTCATGGGATCTCTACATTTAAG
>JAJHQS010000053.1 GCA_020833225.1 Desulfurococcaceae archaeon | reverse complement strand
TTAATCTTAAAAACTCGGAGAGAAAAATTATAGTAGAAAAGCATTAGGCGAGGTGTATTTTAAATGCCTGCTTTAAGGCATCTTATAAGGGAGCTTAGTGGTAGAGATCTAATTTCGACGCTTGATTGGAGTGATGAAGAATTAGAGATAGCTTTGAAGTTATCGAGAGAGTTTAAAGAGATAGCTCATTATTATGGTACAGATGCTATTCCAAAAGTTCTCTCGGGGAAGGTTTTTTATATGTTATTTTTTGCGCCATCAACAAGGACTAGGGCTGCTTTTGAATCAGGTATGTATTTTCTAGGTGGACATGCTGTTTACATTGATGCTACAACTACGAGAATGGCTTTTGGGAAAGAAGAGAGAGTTGGAGAAGCTGTTAAAGACGTGGCTGCTATGTATGATGTTTATGGTCACGGTTTAGGGGTGAGAATACTTGATAAAGCTATAGACTACAAGTATGGGGTAGGTAATGCATATGTAAAAGAAATAGCTAGTGTAGCTAATATTCCAGTAATTAACATGGCTGATGACATGTTTCACCCAACTCAGGGATTAGCCGATATATTTACATTTATAGAGAAGTTTCCCAATTACTATGGTAAGAAGTATGTGATAATGTGGGCATATAGCCCAGAGATTAGGGGTTGGTGTAGTGTACAAGAAGACATGATACTCTTCCCGAGATTTGGTGTAGATGTAGTTATTGCTAGGCCGCCGGGATTTGACCTAGATCTCAAATTAGTAGAGAAAGCTAAACAACTAGCCAAAGAACATGGGGCAAATCTAGAGATCACAGATAACATTCAAGAAGCTCTAAGAGGAGCACACGCAGTCTTCCCGAGAAATTGGGCCTCGCCAACACTAGTTCAACTTGGATACAGTAAATTTAAAGATGAAGAATTAAAAATATATGAGAAATATAAACACTGGAAAGTCACTAGGGAACTAGTAGACATCATGGATAAACACGGCATATTAATGCATGTACTACCAATTTTTAGAGGCTATGAAGCCGATGATGAAGTCATAGATGACCCTAAGCACTCAGTAATATACGAGCAAGCCGAGAACGGTCTTTGGACAAAAATGGCAGTATTAGCACTTACAATGTATGGTGTTAAATGATTTTTAATCTACTCCTTCGGAATAAGAGTAAATATGAGATATCTTGGAACTTATCTGAGAAAAATTCTATTTTAATGATATTTAGAACAAGTATTATAAATGTAGAAGTAGATATTTATTTCTTGAATTAAGATCTACACTATAATGACTTAATAGGAGATTAGAGAAAAATGTTCTAGGTATTTATTCTTCAATAAAGTGTATTGCGCGAGTTGGGCATATTGAAACACAAACACCACATCCATAACACTTTGTTATATCTACTTTAGCTTTTCTCTTACCTAGTTCTTCTATTATTTTTACTGCTTTATATGTACATGTAAGTTCGCAGAATCCGCATCCTATACATTTCTTTTCATCTATAACTGGTGGTTTAGCCCATATTCTCCTAGGCTCAGGCTTGATGTATTTTAAAGCTTTACCTTTAAAGTCATATATTGATTCATATTTATGTCTCTTCATCCACTCTTCTAGTTCATTGAGAATTCTCTTAAATACTCCTAATCCCTCTACTATTGCAGCTGTACATATTTGAACAGCGGTTGCACCGGCCATAATGTATTCTACAACATCTACTCCTCGGGTTACTCCTCCAACACCTATAATTGGGAGTTTTGTGTTAAGTGCAGCTTCAGCTACTATAGCTAATGCTAGTGGTTTTAATGCAGGCCCACTCATCCATCCAAAGCCATAGGGTCCTCCAACAATAGGTATTCCTGTTTCTACATCTATGTGTAATGCTGGTCCAATAGTATTTGTAGCTACAAGTCCATTAACCCCTATTTTCTCAAGTTCTCTTACGAGTTCAGGTATGTTTGGGGTAAAGGGGCTTAATTTAGCAAATATAGGTATATTTACAGATTCTCTTAGCGCTTTAGCAGCTTCAACTATTGGTTTATAATCTCTGCCAATATAGTGTGTTGAAAACTCTATTGCATGAACACCTGTTTTCTCTACTTTTGGGCCTAGGAGAGATAGCTCCTCAGGGGTGTATCCAATACTAGCTATAAATAATACTCCTCTCTCTTCACAATACTTCTTTACAATTGGGTATTCTCTCTCTAAGTAGTGTTCAACTGGTATATCACTCCACAACTCAGCGTTTAAAAACGCATATATAAACCTATAACTCCCACTATCAACAGGCATTATTCTCACATCTCCAGGTTTAAGTGTCTTTAATAGAGAACCTCTGAAAACACCTCTATCAACAACAGCCATACTTGGACGTGGAACTATAGCTGGCTTTACACTAATAGTTTTAGCAACAACAGCAGCTACACCAGCATTTACGAGTTCAATCATGGATTCAGCGTCTCTTGAAATAGGGCATGCGGCATTCATTAATGGGTTTTTTAATTTTAAACCAGATACTTCCACAGAGAGATCTATCAAGAGACACACCTTTACTAAGTAAGTGTATAGTTAAATATGCTAATAATATTACGCCTAGAATAGTTAAAGAGATCCATAATAAGTCTTAATAGTATTAAGTAGTTCTTCTTCGCTGGGATTAATTGTCGGAGGCTCACTAGTGATCTTCATGGCTATATCAACGTCTTTTAACCCATGACCTGTCACGAGTACTACTACTATCTCGTCTCTGTCAACTAGTTTTTCCTCTATAGCTTTTATTAATCCTGCAAGACCAGCAGCACCACTTGGCTCAGCGAAAATTCCCTCAAGACTTGCAAGAAGCTTCATAGCTTTTACTATTTCTTCATCAGAAACTACTATACCATAACCTTTAGTGTCATAGAGAGCTCTTAACCCCATATCTCCATCCCAGGGATATGTGTCTTCAAGTCCTGTTGCAATTGTTTGTGGTGGTTTTTCCCATGGCTTTATATTAAAAGGATCTACACGTTCTCTCCAAGCTCTTACAAGCGGGTGATTACCTTCAGGTTGTACTGCAATTAGTTTTGGATATTTATCTATGAAACCTAGCTTATTGAAGTCTCTAAACCCCTTATAAACCCCTGTCAATAGACTTGCAGCACCTGTTGGTATAAATACTTGGTCAGGTGTTTGCCACTGGAGTTGTTCAATAATCTCCATAGATATAGTCTTTGGACCTTCCACCTGGTATGGATTAAATACACCAAAACTAGGACTTAGATAAAAACCATATTTCTCATAGAGAATTCTCATCATTTTAACAGTAGGATCTTCAGCTTCTAACCAGCGTATTTTAATCACTTTTGCACCATACATGAGGAGTTGAGATATCTTACTCCTCGACGCAAAATGGGGGACTAAAGCATAGACTTCTATATTAGCTCTAGCTCCATAAGCTGCTAGAGATGCAGCAGCATTTCCACTACTCGCGATTACAGCTTTCTTATAGTTAAAATATAGAGCCATTGATATTGAAACACTCATAGCCCTATCTTTAAAACTACCAGTTGGATTTCTTGTCTCATCTTTTAAGTATAAGTTTCTTAATCCAAGTTTCTCTCCAAGTCTCATAGCCTTTAGAAGGGGTGATCCTCCCTCCCCTAAACTAACAATATAATCTCTACTTGGAACTGGGAGTAGTTCTAAATATCTCCACATGTTGAAAGGTCTTTTCTCAAGAACATCTCTAGTTAAAATCCTCGAGATCTCTTCATAATTATAATATATATCAAGCCTACCCAGATCTTTTCTCACACACATTAACGGCTTCTCTAAGAGACTATATTCTCTCCCACAGCGACTACATACTAATTTATCTACATACATGAACGATGCCCCACGGGTCTCTTAAGAACGCTATATTTGCGAGGAAAAATAATGTTAATTAAACTAAGTTTACTCACCCATAACCATGGCCATAACAGCTTTTTGAACATGTAGTCTATTTTCAGCTTCTTCGAAATATAGGCTCTTAGGATATGAGTCTAATACTTCATCTGTTACTTCTTGACCTCTATCAGCTGGCCCACAGTGCATGTAGTATGGTTTTCCAGCTTTTTCAAGTCTCTCTACTGTGACAATCCAGTCTTTAAATTTATCTTGATATGTTTTAGCTCCTTCTTTATCAACTACAGTGTTATATGGTGGGAAGAATTTCTTAGGGCTCCACGCCTTTGGATAAACGACGAGAGCTCCTTCAAAAGCTTCATCCATATTGTAGACTACTTTAAATTCACTACCCCAGTGTTCAGTATATTTCTTAACAATTGCTAATACATCATCCATTAATTCAAAGCCGGGTGGGTGTGCTATATATACATCTGCACCCATCATAGCAAACATAGCTGAGACATCTTGTGGTACAGCTAGAGGTTTAAGTCCACCACTATATGCATAACTAACAACAATTTTCTTGCCTCTAAGGTCACTAGGCCAGCCTAGTGCTTCAAATACAGCCATAGCATCTGCGAGTGCTTGAAATGGGTGCCAAACGTCATCTTCCATATTTAATACTGGTATATCTGCCCATTTTGCAAATTCATTTATAATTCTATGACCTCTACCAATAATCCACTTAGCTGCATCTCCATATATCCTTATAGCTATAGCATCTCCATATCTACTTAATACGCGGGCTACATCACTTATAGCCTCAGTTTGATATGGAACCATATCTTCTGGTAATGTTGGTGCATAAACCTGATCTGGGCTAATATATATTCCCTGTCCACCTAGCTGATAAATACCTGTTTGAAAACTATTCCTAGTCCTAAGACTCTTATTATAAAATATCATATACAGCGTTCTCCCCTCTAACCAATTAACTCTCTTAACACCACTATGAAACATCTGTTTAAGCTCCCTGGCAGCTTTAAGAACCAATTTAATAGTGTCAATATCGAAATCATAATTTGATATCCAATCTCTACCCTTCAAATAACCCACAAACCAGGGTTTATGACGACTCACTATATCCACCTGGATAAGTTTGAGGAAATATAGTGGTAGCTTAATATATAAATATTACTTTACTACAAAACATCTATGTAGCTGAGTTTTCAGGCAGATATCTTGAAGTGTATTTTGAGTAAAAAGTCAATAGTGTTGAGAAACATATTAAATCATGTATATGTTGAGAGAGTTATCTATGATTTAAATCCAATTCTTCTTTCAAAGGGTTATAAACCACTCTACTATTTTGAGGGTTCTCCACAGGTTAGTGAAGGAGGACTTATAGTCACTATTAAATTGTCAAGAGAGCTCTCAAG
>JAJHQS010000021.1 GCA_020833225.1 Desulfurococcaceae archaeon | reverse complement strand
TGATACTGTATAGTGCATAGGCTACTACTCTACTCTTCTTTTTAACTACTAGTGCTCTCTCAGACCTGTAGAGCTTTTTCCTGTAGATGTACTGGTCTACATCGTCTACAAGACTACTCCAAGTTGATGAGTGGTGTTTTAGACGCTGCCTTATCTTACTAGCCGAGACATCTATTACTGTGTACTCTGAGCTTGGATTTCTAGTAGAAATCCTCTCGGGGCTTCCAGAGAGCCAGAACACTACACCTTTAACTCGATAACCATGTTTTAAATAGAAGTTTACAGCACTAGTATTCCAGTCTTTGACAGCCAAGTAGACTTCTCTAACACCCCTCTCAACAAGAACTCTCTCAACTTCACTCAGCAACTTAGATCCTAAACTAAGACCACGATAATCTCCCTTAACAGCAATATTCTCAATATAACCCCTACTACGACTCCTATAAGCTAAACAATAACCAACAACTCTACCATCAACCTCAATAACTAAGAATACCAGCCTCTTAGACTTAGACTCTATTAAAGCTCTAAACCACCCAGGATCCTCACTACTCAACTCTTTAAATGACTCCTCATGTATCCTGAGGATATTGCTTAAATCCCTCATCCCAGCTCTACGAATACTAATAGACCCCACTAATTCACACATCAAACTCATAATTTAAACTACAACCTACACAATACCCTAAAATATAGTAAACCCTTAAAAAACTAACAAACTATTAACCATATTCAACATCTCTAAAGCCCTTAACACTACGAGAACTCACCATAATTAATAAACCCATCTCATTTTCAAGAAGATCTAAACACTATAAGTCCATATGGCCTCGAATACTCCAATTTACCCGTTACAGGGTCTACTCTAATTCCTAAACCCTCAAGCACCATGACTCCAAGCAATGGCTCAGGAGAATCCATTAATACTACTTGAAAAACCGTTTGTCTCTAGATGCTCATCCTTATTAGTTCATGTTTATTTATTGCATCTAGGGACTTTCTCCTCGCCCACTCTCTCATTGGTAGCACTGCTACCTCTAGAGCGGGGTCATAGGGCATCGGGGCTAACGGCACGAGCCCCTTGAGAGTTAGATATTTTCTCTCGAGGTTCAACACAGCTATTACATCTCTACCAGATCTAAAACCACATCTAGGGCATTTGAGTTGCCTCGGGGCATCGCCCCTCATCAACTTAGAGTTGCAGAATGGGCATTTAGATGAAGTGTTCCTCGGGTCTACCTTAACCACGGGGACACCTCTCTCCAAACACTTCTCCTCAATAGCCCTAACAACGCCTCTGAACCCTGCTTGGTATATTCTATGCCTTAGTGCTGGGTCTCTAACATCTTTAATCATATTCCTAGGGCATTGCTTGGGTAGATTCTCTAACACAATCACAGCATTGAGATTTCTAGCTGTGTTAGAAACTATATTCGCAATCTTCAATCTAATATTCTTCTTCCTCTTACGCTCCCTACCATGAATAGCTCTATCAACATATCCATTGCCCTTAACACTCTGCACAACCTCTCTATATCTAGCGTAGCCGATGGTAATCCTCTTAACTCCTGTTTCAAGAATGAACACCCTATCGAGAACCTTAACAGTCACATTATCCTCATTAATATCAGCGGAAATAACATGTTTAACACTATTTTCATCAACATTAACAGCCTTGGCAAACACGAAGTATACTAGTAGCCTTCTACATCTATAGTCAATCTTTATCTTTGGCTGCGTCCTCAAAGCCCAGCCACCGTTGACGTACCTCCAGTAGAGTTTGTGAAGGATCAGCTCTACTGGTGTCCAGCCCTTATGGGTGTAGATGAGGATTGTAGTATATCCTATACGCCTCCACAGGTGATCGTCTAGCCATATTGAGACCCTATTAACCTCAGGTCTCTCAGACTTCGCCAAACCCTTCTTCTTGAGCTTGTTAAAGCTTTTAATTCTTGTAGAAGCGTCTTGACATGCAGTGTGAACATAGTGGCTTGGTAGATGTGGGTATCTTCTACGCAACTCACGATACTTATCCCTTTTCAACCTAGTAAACGAGTCGATATTGCTTCTAAAGCCATAATCCACAAGTTCCACGAGAACCTGCCTATAGAGCTCTTCAAGCTCCCTAAATACTTCAAATTTCTTCCCAGTAAGCCTAACACTCGGCACAACAACTGTCCTAGTAGCTTCAATCACTCTTCTCAACCTCTTCTAGTAGTTTTTTGAAGCCCTCAACAAACCTCTTCTTCTTACGGCTCCTCAACCCGTAGAGCTTACCAGCGAAAGAAGTCACAGTCTCTATTAAGTCTTCTACTAGCTCTTGATAAGCGTTTTTAGGCTCCTCTCCAAAGGCAACCTCGATTCTAACGCCATATTGCTTGAAGAAGTGTTCTAAATACTCGAAGCCAAACCTTGTCAATCTATCTCTATATGCTACTACAACCACGTCTACCTGCCTATTGACAACGTAGTTGAAGAGCTTCAATAGCCCCTTTCTATCGGTCTTCAACCCGCTCGCAATATCGCTTAATACGTCAGTGACTCTATAACCCTTGGAGGAACAGTACTGTGTTAAGTATTCTACCTGCCTCTCCAGATCGCTCTTCTGGTCGGCTGAGCTTACACGTGCATAGATAACAGCTCTAACCTCCTTGCTTATTGGTAGTCCTTCAGCAATTCTCCTAACCTCACTCTCAGGAATCCTAAACACACCACCAGCAGTCCTAATAGCCCTAATCCTGCCCTCTCTAACCCACCTAGATAGAGTAGAATAGCTAATATAAGCTCTACTTCTGCGAGGGGTTTGATATTAAACTCCTCGGCTAAACTAAGGGGTATTATTGGGAAAAACAAACCTGTATCAACTAGGAAAAACACCTCTCTAGTCTTTTTCTTTAAAACATCACCGAATATTACAGGTATTCTTATAAAACCCAAATTAAAACCCCTGGTAAAGCATTAATCACCTGAGTATAATACGTTATCACACTAGATTTCACATAGATAGTGCTCGAAAGGATCAGTCTCAGTTAAGATCTCTATTTGACTTCTAATAAATAATAATTCTCTACCGCTTTTCCTCGCTTTTCTTCTTCTCAGCTAATTTCTTAATTAATAGTGCTCTCACTATAGTGGCGTACATATGTAGTTTCCAGGCTTCAGCATACTCACCATACTCCTTAACAACCTTCCTTGCTAACTCAAGGAATTCATCAGCCTCTTCAAGTGTTAATTCACCACGCTCACTCTTATCAAGGTACTCCTTAATCTTCTCCCACTCCTCCTTAGTCAAAGGGTTTAACAATGCTAATTTTATAACTCTACGAGCCTCTCTAGCAAGAACCTCGGCAATATCACTCCTAATAACACCCTCACGGCTCAAAACCTCCAAGAAGAACTCGTGGTAATATGTAAAAGCACTAACAAGCCTCTCAATCCTCCCGAGAATCCTGACCTCAAGCTCATCAAACCTCTTATCAACCTGCTTAAACCTCTCATCTATAAATTTAAATCTTTCATCAATAACCTTAAACCTCTCATCGATCATTTTAAATCTCTCATCTACGAGTTTAAATCTCTCATCAATTTCACCAAACTTTCTCCCAAGCCAGTAAATAGCACTAATAATAGCTACTAAGCCTCCGAGCCCCCCAATAGCTGCGAGCAAACTCAACACATCAATCAAATTTAAGACACCATGTAAAACTATGGGCAAGGGTAGATATATATGTACAATAATTGAACTGAGATCTCTATTTAGTTATTCGATTGTAACATGTATCATATGAGTAGCGTAGCAAAATGAATCAACTAACATACTCATACACCTTGTCAACTAGTTCTTGAACCTCAGGCATTTTCCTAGTTCTCGGCCTCGGAACCATTATATCTACAATTTTTAATACTCTGGCTGGTCTCGGAGACAATATAATCACTCTATCAGACATTAATACAGCCTCTTCAACATTATGTGTAACCATAATAATAGATTTAATAGGTAGTATTGAAGACAACCATATATCTAATACTTCGCCCCTTAAACTCTCAGCTGTTAGTGGATCTAGGTTTGAGAAAGGCTCATCCATTAGTAAAATATCGGGCTCTACGGCTAGTGCACGAGCAATATTAACTCTCTGTTTCATTCCACCACTAAGCTCACTTGGGTAAAAATCTTCAAATTCACTAAGTCCAACAATTTTCAAGGTAGTTCTAGCTTTTTCAATAGCACGGCTCTTCTGTACACCACTAGCTATTAAAGGTAAAATTACATTATCTAACACAGTCATCCATGGTAAAAGTGTGGGAAATTGAAACACGAAACCAATAGTGGGTTTTCTACTAAGGTGAAAAATCACCTTCCCACTATCAGGTTTCTCTACACCCGCTATTATTCTCAGTAGTGTTGATTTACCACAACCACTAGGACCAATAATTGAAACAAATTCTTTACCTACACTAAAGCTAATATCTTCGAGCACTTTAATCTCTCTACCCTCACTCACATAGCTTTTTGACACACCCACGATCTCAATAATATCGCCTCTACTCAATAACATAGTAACCACTAATCTTCTTTAGAACTCTAGCCCAAACAGTTTTATTGATAAATATAATTACTAAACTCATAAGAAAAGATGTTAATAAAACACCAAGAATATCGCCGGCAAGAGTCTGTTTATATAGTAAACTACCAACACCCCCCATATCAACAATAAACCCCCCTACTTGAAAATACTCAGCTGCAATTGAGGCATTCCACGCACCACCTGAAGCTGATAACCCACCCGCAAGTATACTTGGTAAGAGAGAGGGTATAAAAACCCTTAATAGATAATATCTCCCCCTTATACCATAGATCTTTGAGAGCTCCAAAATATTCTCCTTTAAGCTCGATACTCCAAATAATAAGATATTGAAGAATGTATACCATAGAGAGCCCTGTAAATATACAAACATCATCACCCCATATGGAAATCCCCGTAAAATCGGTAATAGTATAGGCCACCACATCATTGCGGGAATAGAGGATAATATTTCACCCAACATGACTATTAATACGCCTAGCTTAAACCGTGTGTGAGAAATATAAGCCAATAATATTGATAAGACAAGCCCAACTATTACAGTAGAGTAGACTCTAATAAGAGTTAAAGGCAAAGCCCATAGAAATTCTACTCCATACTTTGTAATCTCACTATACAAGTTATTAGTCATTAGTGTTAGTTTCGTATGATATAAGTAGAGGAGTATTAGGGGTATTAGAAAGTATAATTGAATAACAATAATCTTACCTCTAATAACGCTATATGCCATAATTAATTTCTCTATTATCAAGCTCCATATTCTAGCAAAAGCTTTTTCAATAACACCATATATTCTCATGAATCCTAAGAGGGTTTTCACTCCAGTATACCTCATAGTGAAGGGATTCCAAATTATAAGGTAAGATACTAGTATAATTGTGAATAGTGTTAATAAACCAATAGTGTACGCTACTGTATCTCTATTCTCAAAAGCACTAATAATAAATGAACCTAACCCTTTAAGTCTATATTCAATTCTACCCATTGATATAACCTCAGCACTCGTGAGGAAAAACCAGCCACCTGCCCATGAAATAATACTATTTGCAGCAAGAGAGCTTCTCGAAGCCGGTATATATATGTATAGGAGTCTGTAGATTAATGGCAATTTATACACAGAAATCAATTGATCAATTGAGGGATCTAGGGATTTAATACTAGAGTATACTCCAAAAATCATGTTCCAAACTTGACTAGTCACTATTAAGAAAATAGAGCTTATTTCTCCCCCAGTAACCGGCCCCAGTATAGTAATAAATATTGCGAGAACAGCTGGAAAGAAGCCGAGTATTGGTATTGACTGAAGTATATCAAGTATGGGGAGTAATATTGACTCAATATATTTATTCTTAGCCATTGCAACTCCAGTAACAACAGCTATTATGAGAGACAACACATAAGCTGTAAACATTCTCCCTAGGCTTAATAGTGTAGATAATATAAGCTCTAGTATTAATTTAAAGGGAACCATTAAATCACCATTAACTATATTTATTAAGGGAGTGTGTTAGTAATTAAATATACTTGGTGTATAAAGAGAGTGTCGAGTAGCGAGCATATTTACATACTTCCACATAATGTACAGCCAGATCACGTCTTAGGATTTCTTGAAGCAATTTATAGTCTCGGTGACTCTGTAGACCCAATGAACCTCGGAGATCTCCTCGGAGAACAAGTCGACATATTACCACATGTGATCGACGTAGCATCATCGCTGAAACTAATAGAAGTTAAAGAGAATGGAAATATCAAGTTAACCAAGTTAGGAGTAGAGGTTGTAAAAGGACATGTTCAACTAGTAAAAAGTAAATTAAGAGATGTTATAGAAAATATTGAGCCATTTAAAACAATAATTAACAAGTTAAAGGCGAAAAAGAAGCTTACAGTAGAAGAATTCACAGAGATATCAACGAGATTTTATCCACACAATACGCGAGAAGCAATTAACACAATACTCCAGTGGGGGGCTTTTCTAGGCCTCTTTAAAATGAGTACTGATGATAAATACATTTATCTTATTAAGAAAGTAGGAAAGTGAAAACCCTCATCACTAAGCTATAGTATTGAATCCCGAAGAGTACTTGTATAAACTAATTTAAATCAATATTTCTAGCTTAATTTAAAACCATATTCATAGGGATATGGAGGTGTCTATGGTAAAATATGATGCGCGTTCTCAGCACTAGTAGCTATAGTTTTAGAGACATAATAATAGCGTTTTCGAAGCTATATAGAAGTAACCCTACCCCTCCACACTGTTACTTAATCTACGACTTAATCTATGAGCCGGAGAATACTGAAGTCCTAGTTAAGCTTTCAGAAAACAACACGGTAGACTCATATGTGCTTATTTGGCGTGGATTAAGAGGGAGTGCAGTACACATATGGGGTCCTAGTGGCTGTGAGCTCTTGCAAAATGTTATAGTAAATCCTATAAGGCCACTATATGTAGAGCTCTATGATTACAGTAGAGACCTAGTAGATTGTATTATTAGGCGTCTAAGAGAACTCGGATTTAAAAACTTAGAGATTAAGGTATTTTACGACATGGAGTGTATTGAGGAGACATTTAAACCCAGTGAAAACGAATACTTAGCCATAAAACTCACAAGTAACCATGTGGAGTTATTTAGAGAATACATGAGAACACGCGGTATTGAATTAACTCTTCAAGAAGCTCGAGAACTCATTACTAAGAGAACATATTATGCTGTAATCCTAAATAATGAGATAATATCAGCCGCTGCAACATGTATTAAACTCCCAGAAATACACATAATCTGCGACGTATACACTAAACCAGAATTTAGAAATAAAGGATATGCAAAAGCTGTAACTTCAGCTGTAACTAAGAGAGCTATAATGTCAAGTGCAATAGCACACCTATGTGTAGAAGTGAATAATGAACCAGCTATAAGAGTATATAGTAGACTAGGATATAGAGTTGTAAATACAAGACCTTGGATTAAAGCACAACCATAATAGTAGAGACATTAGAAGTTTAAACTATTTAGATATTTTTACTCATAGAGCTATTATACTTTTGAATTAAGAGATGTCTATAAGTAGAGTATAATTATGCCAAGAGCTACTAGTAAAGCGCCAATAATAACGTTTAACTGTATTTTCTCACTAGATATTATTTTCGTAGTCCACTGTGATAATATAGGTGTAAGTGAAGTCGCTATAACAGTAGCTGTAACCCCAATGCTCCAAATAGCATATGTAAAGAGTAATGATCCTATTGTAAGTCCAAAAACACCGGTTATTACTGCGGCTATTAAGAGATTCCTCCGCGAGTTTTCACCTATTTTACCCTCAATTACTAGGCCGGTTAATGCAAAGACTACTCCTACAGTCAATAATCTCATAGCTGTTAAATATATGAAATCATAGTAATTTAACGCTATCCTTATTAATACTGTTCCAAGACCCCATGAGATAGCTGCACATGCAGCGTAAAATATACCTTTAAAGTTCTTCACGCCATTTCTACTTGTAAACCCAGTGCTCACAACGATCCCGGTAAATGCTAGTATTGATCCTAGCAGTATTGTTAAACCACCCTTCTCCCCTAGAAGTAGTATTGAAAGTCCCGTAGCGATAAATATATAAGTATAACTTATCACTACCGCTAATGAACCACCGAGGAGTCTTACTGCCTGAGTGTAAAGGGTATCTCCGAGACCTGGGCCTAGTAGTGCAGATATTACAGCTACTAGTAGACCAGGATTAAACTCAACACTGAGGCCTGTGATAAATGTTATTATTGTTATTAAGGGTAGTAAGCCGATTAATGCTCTTAGTCCAGTGAAGATTAGTGGTTTAATGTCTCTTGAATACCTAGATATAATAGCTGGATTTAGACTCCACAATATAGATGCTAATATTGCTGAGAGCACTCCATGTAGCAATTTAATATCTCACCTAACTCTGCTAGATTAACTACTAAATATCTCTAGGGTTTAAAATACAATAGTTTAGAGTATTAATGTACATAGTGAATAGTATTAGGAACATTGTTTAATTAATATTGGTGTTATTTTTGACTAAGTTTACTAAACTAGATATACAAGCACTCATAGATGCACTAGTTGCCTGGGAGAGAGTTAAACCTGGACAAGTAGGTAAGAGAATCGTATTTGAAAAATACGGCATTAAGGGTGGTGTTAAAGACTACGTGTTTACAGCAGTCATTTACAAGTTAGAGCGTAAACGCGGATTAATTGACAAGATTATTAATGCATCAGGATTAGATATAAGTAGACTTGACGATTACTCAAAAGCACTCTTGAGACTAATAGTTTACGAGAAGTTCTTTGGTAAAAAGGAATCTAGACTCTACAGGTCTCTAATTAAACATGGACCATTAGCAGTGGAGAGACTTAGTAGAGGAGTTGTGAGG
Source organism: Desulfurococcaceae archaeon (assembly GCA_020833225.1). Lineage (GTDB taxonomy): Archaea > Thermoproteota > Thermoprotei_A > Sulfolobales > Desulfurococcaceae > UBA285. Next base: position 16,835 of record JAJHQS010000021.1, on the reverse strand, counting down.
ATCAATGATGTTAAAGCTATAATTGAGAGAATTATTAAGACAACTTATACACCTTCAAGTTTAATTGAGAAATTAGAGTTTAAGTACTCTGCACCCTACGATTTTATTAAGAGAATAATTGACCTCATAGGTCAAGAAGAAGCCGAGAAATTCTTTGAGTCAATTGAAAAACTCTACTATATTAGTTTTAGAGTAAACACACTCAAAACCAATATAGAAGATGTTATAGTAAAGTTAAGAGAAAAGGGTTATATTGTCGAGAAGAGTAGGTTAACCCCATTTATCTTGAAGCTTAAAGGCCCCTTTAACTACGCCGGCTCTAAGGTATTTAGAGATGGGCTTATAATACCACAAGACGAGGCATCAGCATTAGCATCACTACTATTAAATCCACAGCCTCGAGAGTTCATAGTAGACCTTTGTGCAGCACCTGGAGGTAAAACTACACATATTGCAGAGCTCATGGAGAATAAGGGTAAAATTATTGCAGTAGAGCTTTACGAGGATAGAGCGAGGAGATTAAGACAAATACTTGAGAAGACAGGTGTAAAGATAGTTCAAGTCTTAGTAATAGATGGTAAAGATACTCCTCAAATACTCGGAGAAGAAATAGCTGATAGAGTTCTCCTAGATCCACCATGTACTAGTACTGGCGCTGTTGTTAAGAGTCCAGAGGCTAAGTGGAGATTTAGCTCTGAAAGGCTTAAAGAACTCGTCGAAGAACAGAGATTACTTATGGAAGCTGCTATTAAACTACTAAAACCCGGTGGATATATGCTTTACACTACTTGTAGTGTTCTCAGAGAGGAGAATGAGGATAATGTGAAATGGCTATTGGAGAAGTATAGGAAATGTATTGAGCTAGTAGACATAAAGTATCCTGGTTTAAGCCAGGGTTTTATACCAGGTACTCTTAGAACTTGGCCACATATACATGAAACCTCAGGATTCTTCTACGCTATGTTTTATAAGAAGAATAGTTGTCATATTTAACTAAATACACTTAGAAATGAGTTTTATCGCAGATTTCTCGAAGAGTCCCCAGTTAATCCTGTAATTATATGTTAATTCAACTTCTCTTAAGACTAATTCTAGTAAATGTAAACCCTTATAGAGATCTTCACAACTAATTTCACTTCTCAGAGGACATTCAGAGTCAACTATAACTCCACGAGCCTCATCATATATGAGTGGATATGCTCTACAACCCAATGGTCTATCTTCATAGATTAAACAAAGATTACTTGGACTTAAAAATACACACCTACCATTAATATTTATAAGTCTATAGAAGCCAGAGCGCTTCTCATAAAAACCCCTATAACCCTTACTCTCTAACCTAGTTATATCACTAAGTGTCAAGATCATTTCTGTGTTAAAACAACACTTAGCACACTTTTTACAAAAATCATTATTCTCAAACAGGTGTCACACCCTATTCCATAGATTTCCTCTTAATGGGTATATATTGTAAGATAGTAAGGTATTTTTAGTAAATTTCACTACTAGTATTGTAGATACGTGAACAGTGAGATTAATGATTAAGAGAGAAGCTCTTTTATGGTTTAAACAAGCAGAAATGGATTTGAGAAAAACACTTAATGATCTCTTGACTAGAGATTGAGATTCTGCAGCCTTCTGGTCACAGCAGGCTGTTGAAAAAGCTCTTAAAGCACTATTACTTAATGCTGGGATTGTTCATAGAGGTCATAATTTACTTGAAATCGCAGAAGTTATTAAGAAAGAGTTGAATATTGATGTTGAAGAGATAAGCTGTAAAATTAGAATAGTATTTTTAACTTAAACACATTAACATTCAACTAGTCACCTAGCACGAGTTCATTGACCACAGATCTTTACACTCAAATATATTTGTGAACAATCACACACATATCTGGTGGTAAATTGTGAATTCAGGAGAGAGAGTTAAAGAAAGTACACGATTAGAAGACAAGATTAAAAAACTTGAAGAATTAATTCACAGGCTTGAAAACATCTATAAAGAGTTTGAAAAAGCTGAAATTCCAAGGAAAGAAGAAGTTCTTGAGAGATTGAGTGATGTTATACGTGAACTTGAAGACTCTGTGATAGATCTCACTAAACCTAGTGAAGTAGAAGAGTTGAGAGAAGTCAGTAATCTCCTAAGAACTCTTGGTGATGTAGCGCGAGATGTCATAGGATCAGCTATAAGCAAGTTCACTGAGATGATTAATGGTAAGAGACTCGGAGAAAATATAGCATCACTTTACACTAGTTTAAAGAGCTCTGGGTTACCAGAACAAGTAATACAAGACATTATTAAAGAATATACTACAAGAACACTTAGTGCAATTCCCAATATAGCTGAACTCATCTCAAAGTTCTTTGCAATGGCAGAAGCAAAGAAGAAAGAGAGTAGAGAATTGAAAAGAGAGATGGGAGAAGAACATTCTCAGAAAGAAGCTAAATAACAACTACTATAGGTACTAAGTAATATGAGTAAAAATAAAAGTAGTGAACAAGCTCTTTTTCCCCTCCTTGAAAAACTCCTCTTAAAACTCAATGAACTCTCAAGTAGGCTTGAAAGAGTTGAACGCTTATTGAGAATTAGTCATAATTTAAATAGTGTAAATTACTTAGCTAATTTCCTATTGCTTTTCAAAGGATCTCTCCACTTAACATTTAAATCTCTAATTAGGGCATGGATTATTTTAACTAAGCTTAGTAGAGCTGACTCTATTACAGAGACAATAATATATATGTTATCTACGTGTCGAGAACAAAGTATTTCAGATGTATATCGTGGAGTTAAGAAACTACGTGGTAAAGCTTCACGCAGAGTAATATCTAGGAAATTAAAAATTTTAGAGTCTAGTGGAATTGTCGTTAATACTGGTTCATCTAAGAGACCTAAATATGTTTTAAGAGATTGTTTAGAGGAGAATTCTCATTGAGAAGCTTCAAGTCAATTATACGATTACTCACAACATTAACCCAACTCTTCGTGGAGTTAATAACATGGTATCTATTTCTCAAAGTTAAATTAAAGGTTAAATACCACTATAATTTACTTAAGTTAAATTATACGCTTACACGCAGAAAAATTCCACGAGAACTCAGAGACTTTATAGTTAAAACTTACAGAGAACAATACAAACACCTCACATCGTTTTCTCTGAGAAGAGTTCTTAAGAGAACTAATATCACTAAACCTACTATGAGTAAATAGGGAAAATAAACAATTAGCTTCACGTAACTAGCAGTTTCATAAGCACCTATTAAGCGGGTGATTTCACGGTATATGTGTAGCATAGACTATTAAGACAACATAGTTTAGATCCTTGAAGAATAAATTTAATGGTTTTCCCCATATAAGTACTAGTTCATAATATTCTAGATTTACTATGTTTAATCTCCTACCGCCTTGAAGAGTAGTGGTCTTAGCTGTAAATAGTGTATGCTATGATTGTGGAGATTATTGTAGTTAATAATGTAGCTGGAATTGTATACTTGTATACTTTTTTTAATTCTGCTTTAAAATATTGAGCTGAGAGTATTAAGCACACGTGAACAGGGCTTAGCATACTACCAGTGAATCCTCCTAAGAACATTAGTAATATGTTACGCTTGTTAATAAAGCTAATTAATACTGGTAGTGCTATGGCACTATATGTGAATTCAAAACCAGTAGCAAATACTATGAGGAATGGTATTAGATAACATGCTATTTCAGGGTAGTTAATTAATGAGGCTATTTCTACAGCCACATTACTCTGTGAGAGCGAATAACTATAAATTAGTGATGTTATTATTATGGCTAGTATTGAGTAATTTAAACTATATTTTAAAGCCCTTAAATGATCTCTTTTACCAGGTCTATAGATAAGTGTAAAGAGAAATACTGTAATGATAGTAGAAATAGCGATATTTATTTTTAAGCCAATATTAAGTAAGGCTATTATTGCGAAAGGCCATAAGTGTATTAAACTAGAAATATCTGTTTCTTTAGAACTTACAGCATATTGTGGGAGAATTCTCCAAGACATTATTAGCCCAGCAAGTATAGATGTTACGAAGATCGGCCAGTTAATGACTACTATTTCATTTACACTCCAGCCGAGTACGTAGGAAGCTAGTAATACACCCTGGTAAAGTGGCCACACCGTTATCCATATATGTCTAAACCAGAAGTTTATAAAGGTCTTATCTTCACCTTTAAGTCTACCCTTAATGTAAATATCATTTACAAGTGTAGCTGAGATATATGCTCCAGCAGGCATTGGTAGTAGTCCTATTAAAGCAGGTATTGTTATAGATGCAATTTTAGGGCTTAAATACTCGAGAACACTAATAGCTTTCTCCGAGACTTTACAACTCCTAAATAACTCTGCCAAGTACATAGCTGAGGCAAGTGAAGCTATTATTATAAACATGTTTTCATTAAATGCACTAAGCCAAATAACTGGGAATCTCCAATTGAATACGAGAATAGAGAACAATGTTAGAGATACTATTAGAGTTAAAAATACCGGGATCTTTAAGAAAACGCCAATAACGACTATGATTAATGCTGTAACTAATGCATATAGGGTACTCAATCAGATCAATCCTTATACGTTAATATAGTTTACAACATTAGATTTAAACTAGTAGTTTAGATACTAATTCATCTATATTAGCTCTTACATTTAATTGTAATAATTTATTTAAATCCCCAATAGAGTCCTCAATTTGCTTTATGTATGGAACATAGCCTAGATATTTAACACCTTGTTTTTCAACTAAATAACGTAATTCACCATTACCCATGTTTTCAACTAAATATAACTCCTCATATCCAGCACCACGTAGTAACTCTATGAGTTTTGAGACACTATGCCACGCTAGTCTACTCGGAGTTGTAATTAATAATGGCTTTATTACGCCTCTTAATGCATAGATTAATTCAAGTTGCTCATCACTAATACCTGGCGGTGTATCTATGAGTAATAGTTCTAAATTATCCCAATTGACAATTGAGAGTAGTTCTCTGAGAGCATTTCTAGCATTTTCACCGCTGAGTGCTAATGGCAGATCTCTCGTATAAGCTACTATAGTGAAGTAGCTTAATAAACCAATACGGTGTGGTATAACACCCTTTTCCTCAATGTACTTAATGTCTTCTACTCGGAGGCCTAGAATTACGTGTGTTGATGGATTTACAAAATCTAAGTCTAAGAGGCCACTAGGTACACCTCTACTTGAGGCGTAAAATGCTATTAGTGTAGCAATAGTGCTTTTACCAACACCACCCTTACTACTCAATACTAAGTAGACGCGTTTAATTTTGGAGAGTGTTTTTAAAGCTCTTAGTAGGCGAGGATCACTCATGAACATCAACCGAGATCTCTGAAATACCTCTACCTTTAACAATACTGTAATCTAAGCTACCACAACGTGGACACTTATAATAAGCGTAAATTGCCTCTGGAATAAAATGTATTGCTTCTCTTACATCATCACTTATCTCGCTTGGATTAATACTCCACATAAAACCACATACATTACACTTTAGTAATGGGTATTCATCAACAAGTTCTACTTTGTCTAATTTAACACCATACTCTTCTGCGAGTTCTCGGAGAGCGTAATTTAAGATCTCTTTATCAATACTCTGAAGAACACCAATACAGACTCGGAGTTTCTTAATATTTACATATCCTTGTTGTTTAATATAGAGTATTATAGACTCTGCTAAAGCCCACTCGTGAACCAAGCTCACCACGCTCTAAGTAACTTAGATAGGTGTTTCTTAGCTAAAATAGTATTATTTTTAAGCTAGATCCGAGTACTAAGTGGTATTTGACAGGGTGTTATATGTGAGTACAAGTAGGAGTAGTAGAATTGAAGGCTTCTATAAACTCCCACTTGAAGAGAGATTAAAGATTATTGCTAAATGGGCAGATCTCAGCGAAGAAGAAGTAAAAACATTATCTAATTTTGGAAATCTCCCACAGGATATTGCTGTGAGAATGATTGAGAATGTTATTGGAGGTATGACATATCCATTTGCAGTAGCTGTAAACTTCTTAATTAATGGGAGAGACTACATTGTACCAATGGTTATAGAAGAGCCTAGTGTAGTAGCTGCAGCTAGTAATGCTGCTAAAATGTTAAGATACGATAAAGGTATTATTGCCGAGGCAGGACCACAAGAAATGATCGGCCAAATACACTTAGTCAATATAACAGAGCCTTACGCTAAAATAACTAAGATAATTGAGCATAAGCAGGAAATATTAGAATACGCTGCTCAACAAAGCCCAGTATTATTAAAACTCGGAGGAGGCCCCAGAGACCTCGAAGTCAGAGTTGTAGAGACTAAGAAGGGTCCAGCTATAATAGTACACTTAATTGTCGATGTGAGAGATGCTATGGGTGCTAATACTGTAAACACAATGGCTGAGGCAATAGCACCACTACTAGAGAAAATTACTGGTGGTGAAGCTAGATTAAGAATTATTTCAAATTATGCTACTAGGAGAATTGTGAAGGCGTGGACTAAAACCCCAGTTGATAATGTTGGAGGATTAGATATAGCTAAGAAAATTGAAGAAGCCTCTATACTTGCTGAAGCAGACCCCTATAGAGCTGTAACTCACAATAAGGGTATTATGAACGGCATTATAGCGGTAGCTCTGGCTACAGCACAAGATCACAGGGCTATTGAGGCGGGTGCTCATGCATACGCCTGTAGAACAGGGGTTTATAAGCCTTTAAGCACATGGGAGGTTGATACAGAAGGCTTTCTTAATGGGTATTTAGAACTACCATTACAAGTTGGTGTTGTTGGTGGAGCTACAAGAGTACACCCCATAGCTAAAATAGCTTTAAAAATACTTGGCGTTAATAGTGCTAAAGAGCTTTCAGAAATAATGGCGGCTGTAGGCTTAGCACAAAACTTAGCAGCACTCAGAGCACTTGTTACTGAGGGTATTCAGAGAGGCCACATGAAACTACACGCTAAAAACTTAGCAATAATGGCTGGTGCTACAGGAGACCTCATAGATAAAGTTGTAGAGAAAATGATTAGAGATGGTAAGATAAGATATGATTATGCCAAAGAACTAGTAGAGAAAGCTCTACGTGGAGAACCAATCTAATTTTTCTCTAAAACTATTTCACTAAAACTAAGAATTTTCAAGAGACTAGGAAGACAGCGATTTACGGTGTACTATTATTGCTAAGTCTAAAGCAAAGTATTAGTGAATTACGTGAATTACTTGCAGGTAATGTGGGCGTTATAGCGATCTCTTGGTTTCTCTTCTCACTTACAGGTGGACTTGTAAATCCTTTTTTTGCAAAATACGCTAAAGATCTTGGAGCCACAGATCTAGATATAGCCTATATGAGGAGTATTGGTATGTTAGCATTAGCTCTCTCACTAATACCAGGTGGTTTATTAACAGACTATATTGGTAGAGCTAAGACTATTATTATTGGAACAGCGTGTGTAACAATATCACAATTCCTCTACGCAATAGCCCCAGATTGGAGAACACTATTTTACACCTATGTATTTGACCAAGCATCACACTTCTATCAGCCAGCATTAACAGCTATAGTAATGGACTCTATACCTAAGGGGAGGGAGTTTAAGGGGTTCTTAGCGTTAAACATGATTATAAGTATACCAGGCGTTTTCATGCCTTTTATTGGCGGAGTCCTCTACGAGGAACTAGGTGTTTTTGGAATACGATGTGGATTTATATTTCAGGGTTTTATAGCACTCATTGTCCTCATTTTGAGAATTAAGAGTTTAAGAGAAACATATAAAGTGCATGATAAAGAGTTAAGTTCACTAATACTAGAGCTTGCAGGTTATAGGCCTGTATTAGCTAAAGCTCTAAAAATATATGTTTACACCTCTATATTACAACAAGTAGTAATAGGTGTTTCAGCAACATATGGTGCTATTTACGCTATAGATGTACTTGGTGTTTCAAAACCTCTCTGGGGTGTTGTGAGTAGTGTATCTACTGCTGGTAGTTTAATTTCCTCAATACTATTACTGAGAACTAGGAGTAGTATGTGGGGTATGGCTTTAGCGAGTTCTCTTGGAATCGCTATGAGCCAATTACTTCTCGCACTCCCATATTATGTGAAAAATACTGTGTTAGAGGTACTTATAGTGTCTTCACTAATGAGTAGTGTCTCATCTAATATCCTTAGTTCATCTATATCAGCTACACTCACACACATATTACCAGTAGAGGTGAGAGGTAGAGCTGTAAGTATTCAGAGAATACTAGATAATATTGGTGCATCATTAGCTTCATATATAGCTGGATTACTCTACATTATAGTAGGTCCAGGAGTAGCACTCATAGTTTCCAGCCTAGTTGGATTTGTAAGTACATTATACCTATACGTGTTAGTTAAGGGTAAATAGCAAGTATTGTTAAGAGAGATATTATACATATAATTAACTGTATTATTACAATAAATAATACAACATCTACCTCGCGGCAAAAGCCTTTAATAGCTTTAATAGTTTTAATTGCTAAGTGAGTTACACTATAAGCCCTCTCATATGGTGGTAGTAGATTACCAATACTATCTACTTTAGCGAAATTCTCTTTGTAAACTCCGTGGAGGAGTCCTCGTATAAAGAGTAAAAGTTCTAGGAAGTATAGTGTAAATGAGAGTACAGCATATTTCTCCATATTCCAGTATATTGCTAGTGAAGCATAAAATGCACCTACCCCATATGTAAAAGAGTTTCCTGGGAACATTTTAGCAGGGTATTTATTGTATAGTGCATAAAACACTAATATTGACACTATTACTGGTAGTGATACATATACTACTTCAAGATAGCCTTTGAGAACGCCGAGTATAGAGATCATTGAGAGGAGGACTAATCCCTGTAGAGATTCAAGACCATTATAACCAGCAATCATGTTAAAAGCGTTACTAGCTCCTACAATACCCACGGGAACTACTAGTAGTGAGTAGAATATACCGAGGTTGATTACACCTATTAATGGAAGCTCTATTGTAGTATGACCAGCTTTAACAGCTATTAGTGGTAGTGATATTGGAATTGTAAAAAGAACTCTCTTAGCGGGTGAAATACCCTTCTTCCAGCCTAATATGTCGTCAACATGCCCTAGTAGACTAGCTAAGAGGAGTGTACTAGCAATAGATAATAATGGTATAGAGCTCTTATCAGAGTCTAAATAAGTCTCAAGTGCAACATATGAGAGTATTCCAAATACTGATGAAAGCATAACCCATAATCCACCGCCCTCAACAGCGTATTGTTCACTAGGCTTATTCATATCTCTCCCTAGAAAACCCAATTTGAAACCTACTCTATGCCACCAGTCGAGAGTAAATTTAGATAATAGTGTTGAAACCAATACTGGTATTATTAATTCAACTACATCATTACTCTCCACGATCCTCAACCCATGGTGTGTTAAATATAGAGTATATTTCTTGAGCTCTATTTTCACCTATACCTTCAACACTCATAAGTTCATATACAGATGCATTAGCAATTGCTCTGAGAGTTTTAAACTTAGCTAGTAGCCTCCTAGCTAAAACTGGGCCAACAATGCTCTCAGCAACATAGAGTATTCTCTCATTTAAACTCATAGGTTTCTTTTCAACTCTTAATCTCATAACACGCTTCTCCTCCTGCTTACCCAGGCTTTTAGCTTTAGCAGCAATCCACATTATAGTTGCATTTTTACTAGGCGTGAAGAGTAGTGGTATATTCATGTCTAATATTAACGTATCTAATACTCTGAGAACACTATGTATCTTCCACTCCCTATATTTCTCAAGCCTCTCAAGATCCCCCTCCACGATGATTAATGCTACGTGGCCATCTCGCTCAGCAGCCTCAACTAGTAGTTTACTCTGATCCCAGATCCTATTATCTCTAATACTATTAGCGAGGTCATCAACAGTCTTCCTCTCAACTAGAATACTCCTACCTCCGGGTGGTGCAATTATTAAGAAATCTCCTACTGGTAATTCACGAATAGCTACGCGTAATCCTTCACGTGTAAGTATGGTTTTAAACTCTGGGTGTTTAGAATCCTCTCTACTATCAATAACAACATCTACAGGTATTAGTGGTTTAATACTCATAGATCCCTCTCCATTAAGTAAGCATCTCTACCCGGATAATACTTAGGAATAACCTCTTTAACCCTAAAACCAAGCTTCACATAGAGACTTATCGCTGGCTCATTATCAACAGCGACTTCAAGCACAGCTCGCCTAGCACCTTGAAGTTTACATTCACTAAGCACTCTACTCATTAATTCTCTACCAAGACCTCTCCTACGCCACTTCTCCCCCACAGCTATTGAAGCTATGTGACAAGTATCTCTATATGTGACTGCGAGAATATAGCCTACAATTTCACCATTACACTCTGCAATGTAAAATATAGGGTCTAGTAGTAAATACCATTCGAAAACACGTCTCGAGTAACGCTCTCTTGGATTAAAACACTCCTCTTCAATTCTCAATATATCATCTAGGAATTCACGTTGAAAAGGCAAAATAACACATTCACTCATATTTCTAAATTTCACCAGGCATATATTTCTCAATAATATATTCAGGATTCTCTCTCAATATTCTAACTGCTCTCGGCAAATACTCGAGAACACTATCAGGGGTAACACCATCTTCACCGATATCTCCAGCTACAAGATCTCCTGCTAATCCATGTACAAGAACACCCATGCGTGTTGCATCACCAAGATCTCTTAATCCAACACCATACATAGCAGCTATAGCTCCATTTAAAACATCACCCATACCAGCCTTAGCCATACCTGGATTACCAGTCATATTCACGTAGACTCTACCATCAGGGTAAGCTATTAGTGAATGTGCACCTTTCAACACTATGTATGCGTTTAATTCACGTGAAGCCTTCTTCACAGAGCCTATAGGGTCTTCTTGTAGAGAATCAAGATTAATACCAGTAAGCCTCATGAACTCTAATGGGTGTGGTGTGAGAACTGTAGGTGTTTTTCTCCGCTTAATAATATCAGGGCTTTTAGAAATAGCTGTTAATCCATCACCATCAATAATAATAGGCTTCTCAATAGAATCTACAAGAGCTCTTATAAGCTCCTGTGTCTCAGGATTCAATGATGTTCCAGGCCCGAGTATCACGATGTCGACTCCGAAATCTCTAATAATATTCATTATGGGCTCATAACTCCTATATGCTAATGTACCCTCCTCAGTCTCATCCATGGGGTGATAAACTACTTCACTACACTTAGATGCTAATACTGGTATTACACTACGTGGTGCTGCTAGCCTAGAGTATCCTCCACCAGCTTTTAGAAACGAGTAGCTACTATAATATGGTGCACCATAATAATACCTAGCCCCAGCTACAACTAGGAGTTTACCAAAAACACCCTTATGACCCCACTTAACCCTCTCAGGTAGCTTTACGGGAGTATTGAGTTCAACTGTTATTTTATCGGAATCTAAGAGATCTAGTGGATATGAGAGTTTTGAAATATAGAGTCTACCACAATAGTAGTATCCAGGATAGAGTATATTACCATATTTCGGTAAACCAAATGTAACAGTATAAGTTGATTTTACAGCAACACCTCTCACTCTACCATTATTTCCATCAATACCTGAAGCAATATCTACACTAATAACAGGCTTATTAACCCTATTCACAGCCTCAATAACTAACCTAGCAACACCAACTACATCGCCTCTTAAACCAATACCAATAAGCCCAATAATTACAACATCACAAGTTGCGAGAGATTTCTCAAGCTCCAATAGATCACTCTCACTCCTCACAACTTTAACTGGAATACCGAGTTTACATATAATCTCGTAGTTTCTACGAGCAGGATCCCTATATTTCTCAGGATCACCTATTACAAATACATCTATAAATCCACCATAAGCATAAATCCTCCTAGCAGCTACTAGTGCATCACCACCATTATTACCAGTACCAGCAATAATAGTAAACCTCTTACCACGAACACCAAAAACACTGAGTACTAGGTTAAAAACAGCTGAACCAGCATCCTCCATTAGTAATAAGTGGTCAATACCTCTCTTAGATGCCTCTTCATCAATCCACCTCATTTCCTCAACACTACACACCTTAAACCGCCACAGCAAACATACACCACCTCACTACTAATGATATCGTGGTGAGACTAAATAGTTAGCATTAAACACGCGATCTAATGTGCGTATAGCGAGCTCTAAGTCTACATGTATTTAAACTCTAGAACTCTACATTAGAGAGTGGTGAATATCTCGGTGTTTGAAAACCCAATTGTAAAAGAAATCCTCGCGAAATATAGAGTATTATGGGGGCTTTCACACGCACTCTCCCTAATGTCCTGGGATAGTGAAACATATATGCCGCGTGAAGGTGTGAGAGATAGAGCTATAGCTCGAGCAGAATTAGAGCTATTGAGACAACAATTACTTCTAAGACCAGATTTCGTCGAGTTAGTTGAGAAAGCTGAGGGCATTGAAACCCTCAATGAGTATGAGAGAGGTGTTATAAGAGTCTTAAAGAGGGCAATTAGAATTGCTAAATCTCTACCACCATGGCTTATAGCTGAGAGAGCTAAGATTACACAAGAAGCTATGATTGTGTGGAGAGAAGCTAAGGCGAAGAATAATTTCAATGCTTTTAAACCATATCTTGAAAAAATATTTGAACTTGCGAGAAAAACTTCAGATTACTTAGGCTGGGAGAAACACCCCTATGATGCACTAGTAGACTTATATGAGGAGGGTTTAAGAACAGAGGATGTAGATAGAGTCTTAGGTTACTTAAGATCAGAGCTTAAACGCGTAATTGAAAAAGTCCTCTCAGAAGGCAAGTATCCACGTACACATCCACTTGAAAACGTAAAATATGATGTCTCAAAAATGGAGATTGTTAATAAGAGAATTCTCGAGATACTAGGATATCCTCTCGGAGTACGTAGTAGACTAGATGTCTCAGCACACCCATTTACAATAGATATGGGTATTTACGATGTGAGGATCACTACGAGATATGAAGGTGTAGACTTCAAGAGGACTCTTACAGCTGTAATACATGAATTTGGACATGCACTCTACCAATTACAAATAGATCCAGCATTATCATATACACCAGTAGCTGAGGGTGTTAGTTTAGGTGTTCATGAGGGTCAAAGTAGATTCTGGGAGAATATTATTGGTAGGAGTAGAGAGTTTATAGAATACATTTACCCAGTATTAAGAGAACACTTAGACTTCATCGCGAAGTATACACCTGAAGACATCTACTACTATTTTAACACTGTAAAACCCAGTCTAATTAGAGTTGACGCTGATGAAGTAACCTACAACATGCACATTGTTCTACGTGCAGAGCTTGAAAAACTAACGTTAACAGGAGAAGTTAAAATATCAGAGCTCCCTGAATACTGGAGTAACTACATGGAGGAGTTACTTGGAGTTAAACCTAGAACACATAGTGAAGGAGTGTTACAAGATATACATTGGAGTATGGGTAGTATAGGCTACTTCCCAACATATACACTAGGTAATATTGTAGCAGCTATGATGAGGAAAACTATGATTAATGAAATAAAACTATACGAGAAGATTAGTATAGGAGACTTCACTAGTATTAGAGAATGGCAGAGAGAGCGAATACACAAGTATGGGTCTGTATTTACACCTAAAGAATTATTGAGGAGAACCCTTGGATCAGAATATAAGCCCGAAGACCTAGTAGAATATCTTGTCGAGAAGTATTTAAAGTAAGGTGTTTTTATTATTGAAAATCCTAATTACTGGTGGTGCTGGATTTATTGGCCATAATCTCGCATTATATTTGAAAAATAGGGGTTATAATGTAATTGCACTCGATAATCTCGAGAGATCTACTAATAGAGCTCTTTTAAAGCTAAAAGAGCTAGAAATACCTCTTATTAAGTGTGATGTGAGAGATAAGTATGAGTTAAAGCCTCTAATTGAAGATTCAAATATAGTTATACATATGGCAGCATATATTAGTGTAGATGAGTCTTTTGAGAAGCCACAGGAATACATAGTTAACAATGTTGGTGGAACAGTTACTGTAGCTAAAACTTGCCTTGAGTATAATAAGCCATTAATATACATAAGTTCAGCAGCTGTCTATGGAAGTCCCCTTAAAACACCAATATCAGAAAATCACCCGTTAAATCCTATATCACCATATGGTCTTAGTAAACTAATGGGAGAACTCATAGTTGAATTCTACGGTAAATTAGGCTTAAATTACATTATTCTAAGGCCATTTAACGTCTATGGGCCTGGTCAAAGTGACACATATGCTGGTGTTATTACTAAGTTTACTACTCGTGCTTGTAGAGGTGAGCCTTTAATAATATATGGTGATGGATTACAAACTAGAGATTTCATACACGTTAATGACTTCTCAAAATTAGTAGAACTTGTTATTGAGAAAACACCATATGGCGAGGTCTTTAACGCTGGTTCAGGTATACCTACCCGTATAGTTGACTTAGCAAGATTAATAATTAAACTCATAAATGTAAAAGTTGAAATTCTATATGCTCCTCCAAGACCTGGTGATATTAGAGAGAGTTGGGCTGATATCTCTAAGGCTCATAGATTACTCGGCTATCACCCCACAATAACACTTGAAGAGGGGCTTAGAGATACTATTAGAGAGATCTGTGGAGATTTCACGAGATCTTAGTATAAACTCTAACTTCTGCCTTCTCTCTTACATATTTTATTAAAAGGGCTTCAACATATAGTTCATCGAGATCCACTAAAGATTTCTCATCAAGATATATTGTTTTCACATCACTATATGATGTTAATGGCTGTCCATATTTAGAGTAAACATCAACTCTATATGATCCAGGTTTACTCCTCTTAACAGAAATAATCAATTCTACTCTCACCACTCAGTAGTATTTTAATTTAGTGCTTTAAATTATTACTTGATATGTGTTCTACGAGTTTTTAGGTTTATAAATGTGCACCTTTCTAAAAATAGGTGTACATGGTGAAAATATGGCTTGTTTCATAACACCACTAACTATAGGATTAATACTCGTAATTATTAGGAAATTGTGGCGTAGTGTTGAGAAATATAGATTAGACATTTTAATATACCTAATGCTCGGAGGTGCACTAGTACTTGCAGTTGAACATATATGGCATGGTGAATTAGTACCATGGCCACCATTTCTAACAGCTATGCAAAATCCTGAAGACATACCAGTAGTTATTAATGAGATAACTAGAGTTGGAGGTACTATGACACTAGCAGTTACAGGGGCGTGGCTACTATTATTAGGCTTTACTAGGAGATTACAAGTTAAAATAACACCACTTAAACAATTAACAACAACACTCAGTACTAAAGGTGCTTAGTAAAGTGTGGTTACTCGTATTACTAGTTCTCTCCACGATTTCAACACTAATACACCTAGTCTGGAGATCTAAGAGTGTAAAATATAGATTTGATAGGTTAGCATTAATCTCATGGGGTTCTACAATAATGTTCACTATTGACGCAGTTTACGCTTATCTCGAAGGCGAAGAACCCATAGAGATCTCTGTTAATGCTGCACTATTAAGTATTACCCTAGTAATAGTTGTCATTATACTCTGGTCTCTAAGCTTAATACTCAGCAGAAAACCCTAATTTTTTAATATTTCCCACCTCCCTCTAAAAACTATTATTGAGTAGAAGAGGATTAGCGTTTTTATAGTAAAAATATAGATATAACGTTAACTAGGAGGTGGAAATAATACTACTATGTTTACGGGCTTTTTCTTCTTCTCTAATTTTCTCACTTCTTATTATTGAGTAGAGCATATAGGCTTTTACTAAGAACTCAGCTGATAGTCTTGAAGGTTCTTCTCTTGTAAGTCTATCAGCTATTTCAACTAATTTTTCTAGTTTCCAGAGTTCTATCTCTTTAACTGGTTTTTCTTTGAGTTCTTGAATAACCTCTTTAATAAACTTTAATTCTTCTGGTTTTAGGGGATTTAGGGGAGGAGTCTCATAGAGCTTAGTAAACTTATCGAGTTCTCTAATTAAATATAATCTCTCACTCTCTGTAAATAAACCTTTTAGAGTCATAAAGTCTACTAGTGTGGAGTAAATAGCTCTTACATATTCACTAAACATACTAAATCTATTTTCAAGACTATGAAATCTATTTTCGAGAGAATCAAGCCTCTTCTCTATATGGTTAAGTCTTTCTTCAACTCGATTAAACCTGTCATCTATGATCTTAAATTTCTCATCTATGGCTTTAAATCTTTCATCTATCTGTGTAAATCTCTCTTCAATATGCTTAAATCTCTCATTAATCGTGATAAATCTTTCATCAATAAGCTTAAACCTAGCTTCAACTCCTTCAAACTTTTTGCCAAGCCAGTAGGCTAGTGAAATAGAAGAGAGTATAATTGTTAAGATAACTCCTGTAAATCCAACTATTATATCAATAGCCATTATACACCACAACTCAATAAAATGTATAATAGTTGAGAGGCTTAAATTTTTAACCTAGGTTATTTTTAAATACATGTACGATCCTCTTTCTTAGAGGGTGTTTTGTTGAATCCCTGCTCTACGTTTACTTGTCTACGTTGTAGTGATTGTTGTTATTTTAGTGATCTTAGGGAAGCGCCTATACTATTGCCACATGAGGTTTACTACTATAAGGTTTTAGCTAAGTATTTAGGTGTAAAATTAGAGTTTATACAGCTTGAGAGTGGTCTTTATAAGTGGGTTATTAAAGGTCATTGCCCATTCTATGAACACTCTACAAGAA
>JAJHQS010000052.1 GCA_020833225.1 Desulfurococcaceae archaeon | reverse complement strand
TAGGGGTATTCAATACCCATAATTACCACACATATATAGAAAACAACAACTTAATCCTATAATAGAAATAGTGAATTCTAAAATACCTTAAATAGCTTAGTTATTATGAATAAAAATGCTCCGAGAACTAGGAGTATATAGCTTTCTAACTCCAGATCTACTAATACACCACCCCCCATAACAACACGTATTTCTTCACTCGGGCTTATAAACCAGGGTTGTTCAAGATAGCTTAGTATAGATGGGTCTGCGAGTGGGTAATTATCCTTGTATTCACTAGTAATAATTCTAGGATAATCAACTATACCATCTACATCATTATCAGGCCTAGTCCAGTCAATAAAGTAATTACCCAAGTAATTATTAAATACTCTCCCATTATAGAAATATGTTACTTTATCAGGTGTATTAAATAATATTTTATTAAGGGGTATTAGATTAGTATCTATGTTTAAAGAAACCTTTGACCCATTACCCATAAATGTGTTTAAGTATATTTGTGCATAATCTCTAATAATACTCCTAATTTCAAGCACATTTGAAGAGCTACTAGTAATATTATTTCTCACTACTAGTAATCTACCTATGCTTGGAGGTGCCTGCGATGAACCTGTAGGTGGACCTATTTGAATACCAATAATATCTGCTGTTATATTATTACGCGAAATCTCAAGATATTCAGCAACCTGTGTACTAGGTCCTACTTGAATACCTATTTTACCAGTTAATATAGTATTATTCTTAACTACAATAACACCTGTAACTGTAGAGTTAGGTCCTATTTGAACACCTATTTTACCAGCCATAATAACACTATTTCTCAATTCAAAAGATTTTAACTTGACATCAGGACCTACTTGTACACTTGTAGCAATAGCTTGTGTAGCATTAACCAGTAAATTATCTAATAATACGCTACCAATATCATATCTAACCCCCTTTTTACCAGACCAATATATTTGGATCGCGGGGTCTGATGTAAGAGTTTCTACACTAAGATTTCTAATAATCACAGTGTCATTTTCACTTGGGGCGAGTTTAAGTGAGCCACTAGTAAATATTATTCTCACACTACTAGGATTAACTCCAAGACCTAATAGTGTAAGAGTTTTATTAGCAATATCTAAACTACTATTAACAAAGTATAAATCAGGTAGTAAACACACAATACTGCCATTAGGAGCTCCTTTAATACCTGTAGTAAAATTCCCAGGTGAAAGTATAAGTGTACATGTATTAGTAAACTCTGAATAAGCAATATGAATAGAACTCGATAATGAAGATATTAACACAGATACTAGCATAATAAGTATTATACAAGTAATTTGCCTATGCATCTTTAACTCTCCTATATTAAAAATTGCTGTTAGAGAGGTTAATATAGATTTATAAAATTGTAAATATCATTAATATGTCAATTTCACGTAGGAGGTGGTGTAGTATATGTGACTACCAGTGTCCCCTTGTCAAATACTATTAATCCACTATATGTCTTATTATATTCAAAGTAGTTTTGTGAAAGCTCAATCACTATTAATCCCACGCTTCCAGGCATTAGAGTAGTATCTCTAAAACCAATTAGTTTTACTGTAACATTATTACTGCTATATGGAAAACTCTCAATAGTAATAACTCCGCTCTCAGTTACTAATTGTATTCTCTTTAAATTTACAATTTCACCTCTCTCATGTCTTATAGTAATATTAATTCTCCAGCCATCTCCAACTATGTCTTCTAATTGTGCATAACCACTCACTACTGGTATTCTATTAACTTCACTAACAATATAGAGGTATAAGTAGAGTGAACTAAACACTATAGTCATAAAGAATATTGAAGCTAATATTGCTAATACTGGGTATTCTATAGCCACATTTAATCAATCCTCCTTAGTAATTTTAAACCTAAACTCTATTAGAGTTTAATTGGCATTAAATTAGCTATTTCAATTCCAGCTATGTAGAGTAAGAGTAGTGTCAGTGTTGTTCTAAAAGCATATAGTGCTGATCCTCCTCGCAACTTACCAATTATTATTGAAGAAAAAATTAATGATATTAATATTGCACATGTAAGTACATCATAGACTACTGGGTTAAAGCTTATAAAGAACTGTATATTTATTGACCATCCTCCCTGAGCACCAATACTCTTTATCATGTTAAAATATGATGTAAAAAGATTTTTAACATAACCCATGAAAACACTCACCATTCCCGCTAATCCTATTAACATTAATTCTTGTGTACGTGCTAGTGAGTGTAATTTAGAATACACGTTTATTAATTGCTCATATGAAATAGCAAGTGATTTTAACATTTCAGGTTTAGCACCCATTAATAATGCTTGAAATAATGCTTCAAGAAAAGTAGCGTGATAGAGGCTTGGAGCTTCACGTAAAATACGCTCTCTCACAGGCCCTATGTGATATCCTAATAGAACTCTACGTGTAAGTGTTTCAACACTCTTACCATATCTAGGTGCAAGTCTCTCAATTACTGTTACAAAGTTCTCTCCGAGACTAACAGATATTGAAATAGCATCTGAAACTAATCTTATTAATTTATCATATAGATTAACTCTTCTCAACCATAACTCGGCATATATGGCGCAAGGAGCTATAGTGAGAATTAAACCTAAGACTATTATTTGACTACTCAATATACTAGAAGTACCCATGATCATTGGTAATACTTGTAGAACTATTAGTATAATTGGCCCCATAAAACCAACTACCGAGGTGTAAACTAGTATTCTTGGCGGATTTATTGTGAAAGCTGATGGATATATATCTGAAACTATAGCGTAAATTATAAAGAAGAATAATAATGAGACAGCGAGTGGTATGAGAAAAGACATAGCAATATTTCCACCATATAGTGGTGTTACAACTGCAAAAACTATTGGAGTGAAGAGGAGGGCGAAAATTAATACACCGTAAATTATAGTAAATTTCTCAGTTAAACCACTAAGTCTAGCTTCTAGTTGTGTATATATGTGTCCAAAAGCTCTCTCTACAATATCTCTTAAATACCCCGTAGAAACACTAACAGTAAGTATTCTCTTAAACACATCTCTAACAGTTCTCGATGGGTGATTTTCAGATACAATACTCATAGCTGTGAGTAGTGATGTATTTAGTATTGAGGCTATTTTACGAGCATTTCTCACTTCCCCAGACCATGCTCTAAGAGCTCTACTATTCTCAATAGCACTAAGTATATCATAAAGTGTGAGGTGTGTTGAACTTAGAACTCTGAAGAATAATAGTAGAAATGGTAATTCTACTTCACACGAAGTCTTCCTAGTAGATGCTGTAAAAGATATGTAGAGAGTGGGGAAAACTAAGACTACTCCAAAGACAATTGCGAAAGCCACTGTGACTATGAATAGCATTAATGGTATATAGCCGTGAATAAAACCTATAGTAACACCTAGCATTATGAGTATTGTTGTAGAAAAGCCAAGTATTTGTGTAGTACTAATATATGCTGTAATAAATCTCTCTGAGAGTACTCTACCAGCAATTAAAAATTTACTAGTAGATATTTTTTCACTCATAGTCTTTAAAGCCAAGTAGAGGTAACTATAGTAATATGTTAAACTAGTAAGAATAATTACTACTATGTAGAGGTATTGTAGTGGAATATCTAATAATCTACCAATAACACCCAGTGTAAATGAAACTATAGCTAATAAACCTAGTAATAGCCAAGCATAATATTTAATAGAAACCAGCCTCATGTAGTCTTCTATAGAGTAGATCAGATAATTCACATATATCAGGTTTATCTAGTGAGGGATCTCTACTCTTAGCTTCACTATAAATTTCACTTATAATCTTATTCATACACTCATACTCCCTCTCAAGATCCTCTATTGAAATTCCATGAGCAAGACTAGCTCTCTTGAAAAATGAGAATTTTCTAATAGGACCTTCTACACTTGGATTTCTAATTACCATGTCTTTTACAGGGTCATATGTGTAAAGTGGTATTAATTTCTCTTCATCATATACATATATTTCAGCCCTCCTCTCTAAACTAACTTCTCTCCTAAATGGAATCATTTTTACAAAGACATTAAGCATTCTTAATGCTTGTGGATTAACTGAAATTGGTGGTGTTGTAAGTCTTAGTAGTGCTGATTGTGGTGAATCAGCGTGAAATGTTGTAACAGCACCATGACCTAGCAGTATTGCTTGTGCCCAGTCACGTGCTTCTTCACCTCTAACTTCACCAACCACGACATAGTCTACTGAGAGCCTCACAGCTACTCTCAGTAAACTAAAAACTGTCACTGGGTTTTCTAGTGATTCCCTAGTAGTTGTTCTAGTCCAATATGGTGTACAAAGCCTTATTTCAGGTGTATCTTCTATAGTTATAACTTTAGATTTTGGTGGAATAAGATTTAATATGGCAGTAGCTAGTGTTGTCTTACCACTCATCATTTCTCCTACAATCATAACTGGGATCTTATATTTAACTACAAGCCAGAGGAAAGCAACTTCTTCAGGTGTAAGTGTTTTTACATCTATAAGCTTTAAAATACTCCAAGGTCTCTTAGGTTGTTTTCTAATATCAACTGTTAAACCACGTCTCAATGTGACATCTGAGTAGTATACTACTGAAACCCTAGTTTCATATCGTGGCTCAATAAAACTAGCTAGTGGCGTAGCCTCCGAGATCACTTTACCAGCTAGTGTTGAAAGCCTAAGAACAAGCTCTTTTAACTCCTCTTCAGAGAGGATTATTCTAGTATCTAATTCACCATGTCTCCTATGTGTAATTCTAATAGGCTTATTTGATAATATATGTACATCTATCACATTATCATCTAACATAAATGGTTCAACTACACCATAACCAAAAAACTGTCTCTCAAGAATATGTTTAACAGTTAAATCAGCCCTCTCAATAATTCTCGATAATTCACGTTCACCTCGAGTAATAACACTACGCAAAAGATCTTGAACACTCTTTTCTAATTCCCCAAGACCACGCTCAGCAAGGATCTTATCATAAATCAAATACTCCCTATTAGGCGTTATACAAACACCATATAACCCTTCAACTTCATACTTATCAATACACTCAACCTCCCCTGGTAACAATAAAAACCTCACTATAGGTTTAAGTTCAAGTGACATTTAACACCACTAATACATAAATCCATAATTAAACATAACAATAACACTTATATCACTTTTTAATACATAAAATACTAGAGTTAATATTAGTAAATTGTTAATTTAATATCAAATTAGTAGTTTAAAGAACCTGGGGGAGAAGAGATGTATTTATCTTTTCACCTATATGAAGGAGTTTGAAAAATTCTACTCAACTCTAATAGTTTTTTAACAGCTTTTTCAAGTAATTCTCTATTATTATCTACAGTGTATTTGTTTTCTCTAGCTAATTTTAACACAGTACTATGCATTTCAAAAATAGTCTCTACACACTTTAAGTCTCTAGCACATTCAACAGGATCAATATAGTAGAAATTCTCAACCCACGTAAACCCAAAAAGAACTAATTCATCAGGATCACTTTCAGAAAAGCACAGAGTACCATATTTACTACAAATATCACTCGCAACACGCCTCAACGCCTGAGTATCTAACATAAAAACCTCCC
>JAJHQS010000020.1 GCA_020833225.1 Desulfurococcaceae archaeon | reverse complement strand
ACGCCCCAATGTAGACTTACCACTACCACTCTCACCAACTAACCCATATATCTCCCCCTTATTCACCCTTAACGACACATGATCAACAGCTCTAACCCTACGCTTCCTACCAAAAACACCAATTTCAAAATCCATAACGACATCTATTAACTCAACAATAGCACTCATAATAATTCACCTACACGATGACATGAAACAAAGTGATTTCTCGATACTTCAATTAAAGGAGGTAACTCTCTCTTACACTTCTCAACTGCAAATTCACATCTAGGGTGAAATATACATCCTGGTGGAGGATTACGTAGGTCTGGCGGATACCCAGGAAGAGATCTTGGCAAATCTCTCTGTAACACCCTGGGTAAAGCTTCAAAGAGAGCTCTCGTATATGGATGCCTCATATTACTAAATAATTCACTTTTCTCAGCATACTCCATTACATATCCACCATACATAACCATGATCGTGTCTGCTCTCTCAAGAGCTAATGCAAGATCATGGGTAATCAGTATTATTGAGGACTTATATTTCTCCTTAATACTGTCAATTAAATCCATAATTTGCTTTTGAACAACCACGTCGAGAGCTGTTGTAGGCTCATCAGCAATAATTACTTCTGGGTTGAGAGCTATAGCCATTGCTATTGAAACCCTTTGTTTCTGACCACCACTCAATTGATGTGGATAAGAATACATAATTCTCTCAGATAACCCCACAGCTTCCAAGTACTCTCTTACAATAGTTCTAACTTTAACTTTTTCAACTCCATGTTCTATTAGAAACTCCTCAAACTGATCAACTATTCTCCTCAAAGGATCTAGTGTTGTAAATGGATCTTGAAAAACCACCGAGATCCTACTACCACGTATTTTCCTGATTTCACGAGGATCTAGTTTAAGAATATCTACACCATTAAAGACTACTTCACCACGTATAATTCTACCTGGTTTTGGAACCATGTTTAATAATGCTAATCCCAATGTTGATTTACCACTACCACTTTCACCTACAATTGCTAACATTTCACCTCTTCTAAGTTTAAATGAAACACCTGAAACAGCTGAGACAACTCCGCTGAGTGTAAAGTATTTAACCCATAAGTCATTGACTAACAAGATCTCCAATACCCATCACCTCTTCTGAGGAGATATTAGTGTAGAAACCCCTTCACTTATAAGTGCAAATCCAACTGCTAATAGAGTAATAGATAATCCGGGAAATAACATTATCCACCACATACCTGCAAGTACAAACCCCCTACCTTTATATAAGTCAAATCCCCAATCTGGTGTCGGTGGTTGAACAGTTAAACCCATAAAGCTGAGTGCTGCCTCTGTTAATATCGCATCAGCACTATTCATACTGAATACAACCATTAAAGTCCTAGTAACATGTGGTAATATGTGTTTTAACACAATCCTAGTTGATGGTATCCCGAGGGCCTTAGCCATTTCAATATATGTCTCACTCTTAATACTTAAAACCTGCCCTCTCACCATTCTAAAATATGTTGGCACATAGACTACAGCTATTGCTATAGCAGCATTAATTGGACTTGGACCTAGTGCAACTGAGAGTGCAATAGCGAGTACTAGTGAGGGAAACGCGTAAATAGAGTCCATTATAAAAGATAATATCCTATCTAATAATCCACCCAAATAACCACTAATTAAACCAAGAACTGTTCCAATAGCACCACTCATAGCGACAGCTATAGCTACAATCATTAACATTATCCTTGAACCATAAATTATCCTTGAAAAAACATCTCTACCAAGATTATCTGTCCCCATGAGGTATAAGCGACTTGGAGGTTGTAGTGGTAAGCCTACTGCTTCTACGGGTGAATATGGAGATATTATGTCAGCTAATATTGCCATAAATACAAATAATAATACTATGATTAACCCAGATAATATGTATATGTTTTTAAACACTACAATTAATCTCAATAATAATCTTAATGATCTCCGAGTTCTAGACATAACTAATACCTCACACGAGGATCTATTATAGCATAAATAACATCCACGATTAAACTAGTTAATCCAACAATAATTGCGAAAATAATCACCACAGCTTGTATAGCAGTATAATCCCTATACATCACTTTATCAACCAGGTATGTCCCAATCCCCGGCCAGTTAAAAGTAGTCTCAGTTAATACTGCACCACCCATTAATAATGCAAATTGTAGACCAGTATATGTTACAATAGGTATAAGTACATGTCTAAATGTATGTCTCCTTATTCTACTATCACGAATACCCCTAGCACGATATGCCTCCATAACCTTAGATTCTAATACCTCCTCCATGTTGTTTAATGTAAGCCTCATATAGGGTCCAGATATAACTAAGCCTAGAGTAAATGCTGGGAGTATAATGTGTTTAAGAGCATCAATAAAGACAGGTATATTTAACTGTATGAGTGAATCCAGCGTGTAAATACCAGTTATTGACTTAAGAGAACCTATCGTAGTCAATCTCCCCCCAGTGGGGAGTAATCCAAGATACTTAGAGAATACTAATTGAAGACCTAACCCAAGAGCAGGTATAAATATTACAAATACTATTGAACCAGTTAATCTAATAATAGTCTTAACAAGTCTACTATGTACTCCAGCACCCAGATATCCTAAACCCACACCAATAATTAAGCTAAATATAATAGACCATATAGACAACTCGAGAGTTGCAGGAAGCTTATCTAAAATATCACTAGCTATTAACCTACCACGAATAATCATAGATTTACCCATATCACCCCTAATGAAGTTAAATAAATACTCGAAATACTGCTGATATAGTGGCTTATCTAAGCCAAGTTCACTCATTAACGCCTTTAACTGCTCTTCAGGTATATTCTTAGTCCCCAGTGCCGCGAGAACAGGGTTTCCCGGGAGTACTCTTAGAACTATAAATACTAGAGTATAGAGTACGAGTACTGTGGGAATTATCATTAATGCACGTATAGCTATATATCTAAGTAAACCCACACCTAGTACACCAAGTCTTTCCCCAAAACTCCTCTTAGAGTAGTGTTAGAATAAGCTTTTAATCTTTAATACAATAATACTAAATAGGTGAGAGCCCTGAAGAGAACTCTACTAGTTGTCATAGTAGCTTTAGTCATTATAGCAATTATTGCTGCAATAATCTCTATGCAATATCCACCTGCACCAGCAACACCAACACCAACAACTCCAACACCAACTCCTACAACACCAACAACCCCCACAACTACACCAACACCTACTCCTATATACGCTGAGACCATAACTATTGGTGTAACAGATAAAGTGACAGATATAGATCCATCTAACGCATATGACTTCTTCACATGGGAAGTCTTAACAAACATTATGGAGGGGTTTGTTAAATACAAGCCTGGAACAGATGAACTTATCCCGGGAATAGCTGAGAAGTGGGAGGTTTCAAGTGATGGTTCAACATGGACATTTTACTTAAAGAAAAATGTAGCATTTTGTGATGGAACACCAGTTAAAGCTCAAGATGTTGTTAGGAGCATTAAGAGAGTTATGACTATTCAAGGAGACCCCTCATGGCTTGTAACAGAATTCGTAGATGACGTCGTAGCTGTCGACGATTACACAGTTAAAATTATATTGAAAACACCTGCAAGCTACTTCTTAGCAGTTGCAGCTACTCCACCATACTTCCCAGTTCACCCGAGTTACCCACAGGACCAAATCGTTAGCGACGCGACTTGGGGTGGTGCAGGCCCATATTGCATTAAAGAATTTAAGAGAGACGAGTACTTAGTGTTAGAAGCTAATCCATATTACCATGGTGATAAACCTAAAACTAAAACTATAATTATAAAGTTCTATCGTGATGCAACAGCTTTAAGACTCGCATTAGAGAGGGGAGAAGTAGATATTGCATGGAGAACTCTTAGACCACAAGACTACGTAGACTTAGCTAAAAACCCCAATTTCGTAGTTAAATCAGTACCGGGTAGTTTTATAAGATACATCATTATAAATGTAAAAATGGATCCCGTGAGTAATGTTCTAGTGAGAAGAGCTATTGCAGCCGCAATAAATAGGTCAGAGTTAGCAGAGAAAGTATTCTTTAACACTATGACACCACTATATAGCCTTATTCCAGCAGGTATGTGGGGTCATATTGAAGCATTTAAAGAGGCATATGGTCCAGGACCTGATATCGAGTTAGCTAAGAAACTACTAAGAGAGGCTGGTTACAGTGAGACTAATAAGTTAGTTATAGAGCTATGGTATACTCCAACACACTATGGTGACACTGAAGCTGACCTCGCAACACTGATCAAGAATCAACTAGAGGCAACAGGAATGATTAGTGTTGAAATTAAGAGTGCTGAGTGGGCAACATATGTCGATAATGCTAGAAATGCTAGAATGATGTTAAGCCTATTCGGCTGGTATCCAGACTACATAGACCCCGACGACTTTACATCACCATTCCTACTAAGTACAGCTAACAAGTGGACTGGTTCACAATATGCTAATCCAACTGTAGATGAATTACTCAGAGAAGCCATGGTCAAAGTTGATCAGGGTGAGAGAGCAAAACTATATGAACAAGTACAGAAAATCTTAGCAGAAGAAGTACCCTTCATACCACTATTACAAGGCAACTTAATGATAGTTTACGCGAAAAACGTATATGGAGTAGAAATTGGTCCACCAATGTTACTACCATATTGGACAATCTACAAGATTATTGGATAACCTCTCCTCCCCCATAAAACCTCTTTTTTTCCTCATTAAATCTCTCTACACTCTCCTATAAGTCATTACGTAGAACTATTCATGTAAAAGAACTAATAGTTTTATGTATCTCTAAAGTAATAAGAGATCTTAGCACGACGTTAGTTAATAACTCTTACTCTACACACACTTATTAGGTGATAGTGTTTGAAGCTTGCGAAGAATAATATCTACGTTAACCTGGTTTTAGGTGACATCACAGAGTTCAAAGGCGACGCTATAGTTAATCCTGCTAACAAATACCTCATAATGGGTGGTGGTGTTGCAGCTGCAATTAAGAGGAAGGGTGGTGAAGAAATAGAGAGAGAAGCTAAGAGACATGCTCCAATAGAGATCGGAGAAGCTGTTGTTACTAGTGCTGGGAGATTGAAGTGTAAAGCCATAATTCACGCTCCAACAGTTGAAACACCCGGCGGTAGATCTAGTTTTAAATATGTATATAGAGCTACATTAGCAGCATTGAGAGTGACTAGAGAAAACGGCTTTAAGACAATAGCTTTCCCACTAATGGGTGCTGGTGTTGGAGGATTAAGTCCTGAAGAGGCTATTGAAGCTATGACAACAGCTTTTCTAGAAGCTGGTGAAAACCTAGAGATCTATGTTTACTTAGTGAGTAAAGAGGTTTTTGAGAGAATTATTACATGGCTAAGGAGAAGTGGGTGGAGAGAAGTTACATAGTATTGTAAACTTAACTACTAGTATTCTTAAAGTGAGCTTGTTTTATAGGTGTTTTTATTTCTACATGTCCAAATCCTGCTGCCCTCCCAGCACCTACTCCTAGTGTTAATGTATATGCGAAGATTTCTCCAAGCCATTCTTCTACGTTAACTCCGTGTGATTGTAGATAGTTGAGGTAATTCTCATCTAACCTATAATTCACATAGCCTGTTAATGCTGGTATTGGCTTATCAGAGTAATAAATCCACTTAACTCTCACAGAGCTTAGTACACTATAAGTCTCGTTGAAAAGCCTATGAATCCTCAATAATTCTCTTCTAAAAGATCCTTTTTTATAAGAGCCTGTAGCGTGTAATCTCGTATAGATAGGTGTTGCAAATACTACTAGTGGTGTAGGTAATAGTGTCTTTTGTCTCCTCGTGGTTTTTAAAGGATCTCTTAGCATTGTTGGAGAAGAAAACACTATTTTAACACCGCGAGCACTGAGAACACTATTCGCAATTTCTCTTCCAAGAACAATTGAATTAAATACCTCTAAACCTTTAATTTCAACACATACTTTTTGCTTAATAAACTCAAAACAATCAGCATAATTGAGGAGAGATGAGACTACATTAATACTCCTAATTAAACCCTCATATAATCCAATGTAGAAGTAATAGTCGCCATTTAGTTCAATTATATTTGGAGCACCAGTACATTTAACTAATCTACGACTACTCTTACACTCAGCATAACTATAAACACATTCAACACCACCACTAATACCCCTATAGAGAGGTGTTATATGTAGTAATTTTGGAACAGGCCCCTTAGTGGGTTTAAAATACTCCTCTAGAATAGGATATGCCCTTATAAGCAATGTCTTAACAAGCCTACTCGTATAGAGATAACCATAAAAACCAGTAACACGAACCCCAACCCTGATTAACGTAAGCCGATGATCAATCGCATTAGACAAGAAACTCCACCTATCATGTAGAATAAGAAGATGAGTGTAAAAACAATTTAAAATAATGAAAAACCTCCAATTGCATTAAGTGCTTTAAAAATAACCCGAGATAGCTAATAATAGAAATAAAACTTACTAATAGGTGTTTTAAACGTGAAATCCCCGAAGCTACTGAATCATCTTAGAAGTATATTAAGAAGTAAGTTGTATTCAGATACTGTTCTCATGTTACGTATAATTAAATATCTTGATACAGTTGTCTCAAATTTCGCTAAGATTAGTATACCAATACTCCTAATTGTTTATTTAATTAGGGGTTTTGTAAATGGGACTTTTATACCATATTCAATAACATATATTGTCAATGGACTTAAAGACGAGAATAAAAATGTGCTTCAAGCGGGATTAATACTCCTACTAGCATCTAGTGTGATCTTTGCTATAACAGAAATTGCTCAAATGAATTATTTTAAGAAACTCACGAGAAGCATTATTTCATTGAAAAAACACATTTTAAGTAAAATAGTGAGAAAAGACTGTCTTCAAGAAAACCCTGAAGAACTTGTTGGTAAAGTTGCTAGTGATGTTGACTTTATAGTGTGGAATATTAATGCTGTCTTAACAACACTATTACCAAATCTATTCACAGCATTAACAGCACTTATAACAATTTATAGTTTTAATACCACAATCGGATTAATTACAGCAACTAGTACTATACCTTATGTTATATACGCTGAAATTTATACTAAGAGAGTTGAAGTATATAGAGCGTTAGAGAGAAAGACATATGCACAGAGCATAGTACATATTAAAAATATTATTTACGGTGAGAAAGTAGACGAAGACCTAGATAATATTCTTAAAAAATGGGAGTATTCTGTAAATAAAATGATGTGGCTAGATAGATTCTACTTCTCAGCAAGTCTCGCAACATCACTCCTCTCAGTGAGCGGTGTAGCACTATTAGCAAGTAGAGAGGTAAGTAGCAATAAGCTAAGTATAGGTGCATTATCAGGAATACTCTACGCTTCAATAACAGCACACTTTGGAATGTTAAATGCTATGTGGGCATTCTGTATACAGGGACAAACAGTATCAACACTTAAGAGAATAGTAAATTATCTATTAACTAGTGAAAAAGAATGTTAAAACAACTTAAAGATTATTCTAAGAATAATCTGATCTCAGAGGACCCTCATCACCTTACCTGCTAAGTTCTCGCGTTATGTAATTATAGTTAATTTAATATGTGTTTAAGCTCTATAAGTTTATCTGTTACATTCCTCTCTCTACATATCTCTTCAAGATAACTCCAGTCTAATTTATTACGCCATGTATAGAGTAGCCAGAGTGCTTTATCGCGATCTTCTGTTGAACCCCAATACTTCCATCCATCTAAATATATGGCTATTAAATCCTCCACAGGATCTAAATACACATGAAAATCCTCTACAATTAATTTCACAGGCTCTTTTCTCCTATTATAGATACTAGATACTATATCTATAGATTTCAATGAGAGAATTTCATATGTAGGGAGATATCCACGACCAATTCTCTCAGAAAACTTCTCTAAGAACAATTCAACTATTCTACTAGAACCCTCTACAATAATATCCACATCCATAGTCCTATAGACTCTACCAGTATATACTTCAACAGCAAAACCCCCAGTAATAATAACCTTACCAAGCCCCCTCTGCTCTAAGAAGGTATTAATCCACGCTATAAACACCAAATACCTCTTAGTCTCCTCACTAATTGAGAGTAAATGTGGAAGAATATTTTTCTCAAAAACACTAAGCATTTCAACAACTACTTCCTCAATTTTAATACTCTCTTCTCCCCCTCCCACACAACCACCTCGAGATAGGTTTCTAGGAGTTCTCGTGCTAAACGTGCAAGTCTAAGGGTTTCTTCAATACTTCTCTTTGTAGTCCTAAATCTACCACGAATAATATATGTGAGCTTAAAGACCTCTCTAAAACCGCGATTAGTAAACATAAAACAACCACTTAAATCACTATCCTCAAAAACACCTATATACATGAACAATACGTAATTATAAATATTTAAACGTAAAACACATTATTTGAGTTATTCAAAGAACAAATATTTACTATTAACTTAGTTCATATATATTTAAGTAAGATAACCCTCTTTAAAATTATCGGTGATTATTATTATGTATTCACTTGTTTTAAAGAATGTTAAGATTCCTCTAAATGGATACTTAGTTGAGGGACACATATACATAGAGAATGGGTTAATTGCCTCTATTGGAAAGAGGGAGTATAGTGCAGATGTGGTTATTGATGGTGAGGGCCAGTTAGTTGTCCCTGGTGGAATAGATCTGCACGCTCACATATATGATCCTGAGTATGTTGAAAACGAAGACTGGGAGACGGGTTCACTTGCAGCTGCATATGGTGGGATAACTACACTTATTGATATGCCTTTGGAAACTAGTGTTGATAATATTGATGTACTAGAACATAAGCTTAGAGAGGCTCAGAGAAACTCCTACGTGAATTATGGGATTACAGGTGGATTTATAAATAAGAGGAATTATAGTATGATACAAGTTCTCAGAGCTAGAGGTGTTAAGACATTTAAGTTTTTTACTTGTAAGCCCTTTAAAATCGAAGATGATGCTATAATACCTGCACTTAGTGAAATTAAGAGAAATAATGCTATAGCAATCTTCCACGCTGAAGATGAAGAGTTAATTAATTACTGGGAGTCGAAGTATAAGGGGATTAGTGATATAGTAGCTTACCATTCTAGTAGGACAGAGGCTACTGAGGCCTCAGCTATACTTAGAATAGGAATTTACGCGTTTGAAACTAATACTCCCATACACATAGCACACTTATCAAGTAGACTAGGATTAGAGGCTATTTTGTGGTTAAAGAAATTAGGAGTAAAATTAACTAGTGAAGTATGTCCACACCACTTATATTTTACAAGAGAAGATAGTAGGAGATTTGGTAATTACTTAAAACTCGCTCCAACATTAAAGACTAGTGAAGATGTAAAAACACTGTGGATGGGGCTGAGTAAAGGAGTTATAGAGATTTATGCCAGTGATAATGCACCAGCACCTAGAAGTATGAAAGAGATAGATACTTGGAGTGCGTGGAGTGGGATACCAAACTTAGAGATTATGGGGCCTTTCCTCTACACATTTGGTGTTTTAGAAAATAGAATAACACTCAGTAAATTTATAGATGTATTTGCGAGAAATCCTGCAAAACTACTAGGAGTATATCCACTTCTAGGTGAAATACTAATTGGGTCTAGAGCAGACCTCTACGTCTTAGAGACAAGGAGAACTAGAAAAATATCTTCTAACACACATCACCATAAAGTTGATTGGACACCGTGGGAGGGGTTTGAACTTAAAGGAGCACCACTACACCTCATTGTCGGAGGCAATATTATAATAGAGAAAGGAGAACTTGTAGGAAAACCAGGTGTAGGAATATATGTGGGAGATTTAATTGCTAAAACTAGTTAAAAGATCACTCCTTAATATCATACTTCTTAATGATACTATAAAGGAAGTCTGGAGTCACCGGGATCTTGTTTACTTCATATTTAGCTTGTTTATGTCTTAAAGCATGTGCAATAGCATTTACTATAGATGGCGCTACACCTACTATTGATGGCTCTCCCAGTCCTTTCGCTCCAAAAGGTCCTCTAATAAACCCGGCTTCAACGAAATCTACATTAATTTTCTCTGGTACATCTAGCGCTGTTGGTATATGGTAAGTTGAGAAATTAGTATTTAGTAATTTACCGTCTCGTGAGTAATAAGTATCTTCCATTAATGCATAACCCATTCCTTGTACATATCCCCCAATAGCATGTAACTCAGCTCCTACTCTATTAATTACTCTACCAATATCATATACAGTTGTAGCTTCTACTACTCTAACTAACCCTGTCTCTAAATCTACTTCTACCTCACTAATAACTGCTCCAAACGTATATGTGAAATATGGTTGACCTGTTCCAGTCTCATCACGCCACTCTGCTGGTGGAGCTCTAAAATATCCATATTCTTGTAGTGGAATCCCCTTCCAGAAAGCTTGTTCAATAAGCTCTCTCCAAGTAATATACTTCTCTGGTTTATCAATACAATATACTCTAGGAGCCTCAATTACAACTTCATCTGGAGATTTACAATTCAACATCTCTGCAGCTAACATATTAAGCCTTTGTCTCAATTTATATGTAGCTACTAGTGTAGCATTACCAGTCATAACTGTAACTCTTGAGGCTACAGTAGGGCCGGAGTCTGGTACTGAGGCTGTATCAGCCCATTCAACTTTGAAATATGTTGGTGGAACCCCTAAGATCTCTGATGCTATATTTAATAAACTCTGTATTGAGCCTTGACCCATATCAGTTGTTCCAGATCTAAACGTTATACTTCCATCTCTATTAATAATTATTGATACAGCTGAGTAATCAGCACCCTCAGCACCAATGCTATTTCCGTGATACATAATAGCTATACCTATACCCCTCCTAATACTCCCACTCATAGATTCATAGAGTCTCTTCTTCTCATAGTAATTGCTTAATTCAACAGCCTTCTTAATTGCTTCTTCAACGCCTACACCGTGATCTAGTAATTGCCCATGTACTGTGTAATCACCATTTCTCAGTATATTCTTTAATCTAAGTTCTACAGGATCTATCTTAAGCTCCTCGGCTAAGAGATCCATTTGTCTCTCTACTGCGAAGTGTACTTGTGGATTTCCAAATCCCCTAAACGCGCCTGCTGGAATCTTATTTGTATAGACATTTACAAGGTCTATTTTAGCATTTCTCACTCTATAAGGCCCTGTACTATGTACTGTGGCCCTCCAAGCTACAAAAGGACCTAAACTAGCATAAGCTCCAGTGTCAAGTACTATACGTGCTTCTACAGCTAGCAATGTTCCATCTCTACTAGCCGCGTGTTTATAATAAGCTATCATTGAATGTCTCTTAGTATGTGAGATTACAGACTCTTCTCTCGTGTGAATTATTACTGCAGGTCTCTTCAAAGCTAAGGCAACTAAAGCTGTCTTAGCTGCTACTTCATTACCTACATCTTCAGCACCTCCAAAACCACCACCAAGTGCAGGGGCAATAACACGTATCATGTGGTAAGGTAAACCTAATACATTGCTAACTGCTCTTCTAACGTCAAATGGACATTGTGTTTTAACATAAATTGTCACACTCCCATCAGGCTCTGGTATAGCAATTGCAGCTTCAGGCTCTAAGTACGCGTGTTCTTGTGCAGGTGTCTTATAGATGTTTTCAACTACTACTGATGCCTCTTTAAACGCCTTATCTACATCACCAACTCTAATCCTATACCGTGTAAGTATATCTGTACCTCTCTCATCATGTATAAGTGTATGTTCTCTCTCTTCTAGTGTTTCAAAATCAACTATTTCAAGTGGATCTAAGTACACTGGGAGAGGCTCATAGTCAACACTAATAAGTTCTCCTGCTTCACGCGCATTTTCAAGAGAATTTGCAACTACAAGTGCAATTGTATCACCTATATATCTAACTTTACGATCCGCTATTAACGGCTGATCTGGTATTACATAGCCAATATCATTAACACCTGGTATATCATTAGCAGTAAAGACCTTTACAACTCCAGGGTATTTAATAGCATCAGATACATCAATTCTCTTAATTCTCGCATGTGCATACCTAGATCTAACGCTATAAACAAACACAGGGTTTTTTACAAGGTTAATTAAATCTGCAGTAAAAATAGGGCGCCCAGTCACCTTTGATATAGCATCCCATCTAACAATCCTCTTACCCACATATTTAAATTGATCTGTTTTAACGTGTTTTGTCTTATGAAATATTGATTCAACAATCTCTATATAATCAGGTCTACTCACACATAATCACCCCATAATCTTTAAATGTAATTTCTCTCTCACTTCTCTCTCATTAAAGTATATTTGACCTTTTTTCAAGTATTCTACAGCCTTCTTCACAGCCATAGTAAATAAATTATAGCTTCCACATCTACATAGTACAGATGCAAGCCACTCCCTAATCTCATCTATGCTGGGGTCGAGATTACGATCTATTAGGGCTTTAGCAACCATGATCATTCCAGGTGTGCAAAAACCACATTGAACACCACCAGTCTCTATAAAAGCTACTTGAATAGCGTGAAGCATCCCTGGAGGAGTAATACCCTCAATAGTCATAACTTCTGCACCATCTAATCTAGCTGTTAATGTGAGACATGAGTGTCTTGGCTCATTATTCACTAAGACAATACAAGTACCACACTCACCTCGACCACAACCCTCTTTTACCCCTGTAAATCCAAGTCTATATCTAAGTGTATCTACTAGTCTCTCATATCCCGGTACTTCTAGCTCATAGTCCCTACTATTTACTCTTAATTTAACC
Source organism: Desulfurococcaceae archaeon (assembly GCA_020833225.1). GTDB lineage: Archaea > Thermoproteota > Thermoprotei_A > Sulfolobales > Desulfurococcaceae > UBA285. The sequence continues at coordinate 13,524 of JAJHQS010000020.1, read as the reverse complement.
CTGTGAAGTTTACTCATACTATATCACCCCAAGCCTCTTACCTACAGTGAGAAGTGTTCTCTTAACAGTGACTTTTGACATTTCAAGTCTATACTCAGCTGTTGTCCACCAATCAGTATACTTCTTTATAATTCTAGGTAAGAGATCTTCAATTACTCTTTCAATAAGTTCTTCAGATAATTCCTTACCCTTTAATAAATCCTCTAAGATCCTAATTCTCTCAGGTATTCTCTTCTCTCCTACTGTGTCAAGAGAGATCTTAGCCTCTAATATCTTCTTACCCTCAACGTGGAGATATGAAGCTGTATTCGCTAACCCAGCTATTAAAATCCTCCTCCGATCAAACTTCTCAAATGCACTACTAGCGTTAACTGGAGGCTCTGGAATTAAGATCTCTGTTATTAACTCACCTGGCTTTAAATCTAATTTTCTCCTATTTACCAGGAGTTTCTCGAGTGAGACAACTCGTTCTCCATTAACCCCTGTTAATTTAACACTCGCATCATAAGCGAGGAGTAAAACTATATAGTCACTGAAATCTGTAGCTGTAGCTATATTACCACCTATAGTAGCTGAGAAACGTAGAGCTATAGTTCCAAACTTATGCCATACATCTCTAAATCCAGCGAAACGTATATCTCTATGTAGAATAGTATTTGAAAGCTCCCATATAGTTGTCAAAGCACCTATTTTTACATAGCCATTTTCTACTACGACATAGCTCAATTGTTTTCTCAAAGGAGCTAAGTCAACTAGGTATTTCGGAGGCTTAATCTTTCTATCTCTTATAAGTATTAAAAGCTCTGTCCCACCAGCTAATGGCATAGCATCAGGATAATTACTTGCTAAGAACCTTATAGCATCATCAAGATCTTTAGGTCTGTAAAGATCAAACATACTATGTCACCTCATACAACCGGGAATATTATATAGGGAAATGGTTAATAAATTTATGTGTTTATTAGATTCCCCTAGTTTAAAATATCGCTTTTAAGCGGCTTCTCTGACAATAATACTATAATAATAATAAAATTTTTATACCGTCTATTACATTATTTGATAAGCGATGAGGTGTATATTCAAATATGACCCCTAAAGATAATTTTAAGTATTTCCTTAAGAGCGGCCGCTTAGAAAAGCCTCTGGTAGCTCCGCTTATTGGTTATCATACGACATGGTTATATAATCAAAATCCTATTCAAGTGAGTGAAAATGGAAATCTAATGGCTATACTTCAGCTTCGAGCACTTAAATTTTATGGACATGATTTCGTGTCACATTACTTAGATCTAACGATCCTCCCAGAAGCCTTAGGGGTAAAAGTAACATGGTCTACATATCCACCCAGCATAGAAGTCCCGTTAAAAGATGCCGAAGAAGCCTCAAACGTCTTATCTACAGCTGATCCTCAAAATCTAGTTGAGACTAGTAAAAGATTAAAAGCAAGTATTGAGGCTATAAAGGTTCTACACGAACTCGTAGGTGATAGATATCCAATAATGGCTTTTATCCACGGTCCATTTACACTAGTAGCAGACTTACTTTCACCCGTAAATACACTTAGATTAGTAAAAAGAAAGCCAGATCAGATCAAGGATCTAATACAAAAAGCTACACCTTTCCTCAAAAACTTGTCAGACATCTACATTGAACAAGGTGCAGATATAGTTGTCGTCGATGAAATGGCTACACCTCTAATTTCACCAAGAGATTTTCAAGTCCTTTTACTAGAGTCTTTAAATAGACTAATTACATTAATTAAGCAAAAATCTAATGTAATTCTCCATATTTGTGGTATGGCTAATCACTTATTAGGTCTAATGGCGTCGACAGAAGCTGATATACTTAGTGTTGATAAGTACATAAATATACCTGAAGCTATCAAAACATATTCTAATAAAATCTTTATGGGTAATATTGGGGCTACAGAAATCTACAACTGGGATATAACTAAAATACGTCTATATGTAAGAGAGCTAATAGCTAAAACACAAGGAGAAAGATTAATTGTAGCAACTAGTTGTGATGTACCAGTGTATACACCACCACAGAATATTAAAGCTCTCATTGAAGCTACAAAAGAGTAGCATAAAAACGTTTTGACTTATTTGATCCTTTTATATGTTTTCCCTAAACTGGATGGAGGTTTATATCTCCTACCAAATAATACAAGAAAAATAATTGTAGCAACATATGGAAGTGAGAGAGTGAATTGATAAGGTAACCACGTAAAACCTAGCATTTGTATTCTAAATTGAAGGGCATAAATAAACCCGAAAAGAAAACACGAAATAAAAGTTTTAATGGGATTCCATCCCCCTAAAATAACCATTGTAATAGCGATAAATCCCAATCCAGCCGTTATGTTATCTAAAAATGTATTATAAATAGAAGTTGTAAGTATCGAACCGGCAGCCCCACATAGAAATCCTTGTATTATTATCAATATTAATCTATATTTATATACATCAATGCCAAGGGAGTCCGCCATCGCAGGTTCCTCCCCTATAGTTTTAATTTTCAAGCCTATTTGTGAATTATCAATAATATAGAAAAAGAACAACAATGGTATTAATAAGTAGGCGAAGAGATTTTGTCTGAAGAAAATTATACCGATGAATGGTAAATCACTCAAATATGGAATAGCAAGCTCGCCGATAGTGTTTTTCAAAAGAGGTGGTGTTGGCGAGATAGCATAGCCGATCATCATGCGAAAGAGAAAGAAAGTTAAACCACTAGCAAAAATAGTTAGGGATAAACCTGCCAAAGTTTGACTTATTCCTATCAATTGAAATAATACGTAAAAAAAGATATTTATTAATATTCCTGATAAACTTCCAATTAGGAAACCCAGATAAGGGTTTTGAAATTGTAACGTAATTGCGAACGCCGTAAACGCTGATATAAGCATAATTCCTTCAAGGCTTAAGTTAAGTACCCCGCTTTTTTCAACTAACATCTCACTAATGGCGGCAAAAAAGAGAGGGGTCATTAGCCAAATAGCATCTTTAAACAGATAAACTAAAAATGGTATTTCCATTTTACTCACCATATACTTTTGAATATTTCTCGATTAAAAATCTAAAAAGAAATCTTAAAGATATCACTGTTATAAGAAAAATGCCCTGAAGTATTTGCGCTAGACCTATAGGTATCTGGAAAAGCTGACATGTTTCAGAGATCCCATTAATTAAAGACGCCATTAATACTGATGCTAAAAGAGCTCCATATGGGTGTAAATTTCCAACTAATGTTATTACTATTCCAGTATAACCGTAACCTTGGACTATTCCTGGGCGTAACTTATATTGAACACCCATAATTTCAAGAGCACCAGCTAATCCGGCTAATGCACCGCTGATCACTATGCTGATGATTATTGTCCTATTAACATTTATCCCGGCATATCGGGCAGTTCTCTTACTACTACCTAAGATTTTCAGGGATAAACCAAACCATGTCTTGCCTAAGACTATGTGTATTAAGGGTGCTAATAAGATTAAAAGAATCAAGGACACATAGTTTAATCTATAAATTGGAATTATTCTTGGTAAAAAAGCTTGTTTAGGGATATATGGAGATTCAGGGAACATCGAAGTTTTATCTTGTAACGGACCCGTTACCAGCCAACTCAAAATGTACTGAGCTATGTAGTTCATCATTAGAGTGGTGAGTACTTCGTTTATGTTCAACTTAACAAGTAATAATCCAGGTATTAATGCCCAAGCTGCACCTATTATTACACTTATGATCATTGCTAGCGGTATTAGAAAATACCCTAATATATTGCCCAAGGTAAGACATACTATAGTTGAAGCAATAGCACCCATAATGTATTGACCCTCTGCTCCAATATTCCAAACACCTGCTGTAAACGATATGATAAGCCCATAAGAGATCAAGGCTAAAATAGTTGCTCTTAGTAATGTCTCTGAAATCGAGTTATATCTTCCAAGAGAACCTGCATAGATGGTTTGTAAACCAAGACTAATATTTATTTGACACATGTAAAGTGATAACACTAATATGGCCATACCTATTCCTACGGCAAGGATTGAGGCAAGCACGTTCAAAACGCCTAACTTTTCACGCCATTTAATTATTTTAAAAAATACCTTCATGTAACACCACTTAGCATTTCTAAACTTAGCCTTTTTAGGTCAATATCTTTAGAACTATGTTCCGCTACATTTTTACCATCATACATGATAATTATTCTATCGGCGAGTGATAAAGCTTCTTCAAGGTCATAGGTGATCAATAAAATGGACGTGTCACCCTTCGCTGACAACAACAAGCTTCTTACGAAAATAGTTGTTTTTACGTCAAGACCTTGTGTTGGCTGCTCAGCTATGATGATTGATGGTTTTACTTCAAGTTCCCTAGCAACTATTAATTTTTGAATATTTCCCCCTGATAGTTGATTTACTAGAATTTTTTCATGAGGAGCTTTAATATCATACTTAGCTATCATCTCTTTTGCTCTTTTAACAAAATATTTTTTATCTATGAAAATTCCTCTTCCTTCTATGCAAATATCTCTAAGCATGATATTAGTGAGGAAATCAAGATCTCTAGCTATGCCAGTATGTATTCTGTCATCTGTAATATATGAGACTTTATACTTCCTTACTACGTCACAAAAGTCAACAATGTGCGTATATATCGAATTAAAGTATCTTATATTTCCTTTATCAAACCGTCTTAATCCTGTTAGACATTCAACAAGCTCTTTTTGACCATTACCCGCTACTCCCACAATTGCAAGTATCTCTCCTCTCCTAAGTTTCATGTTAAAACCTTTAAGCCTATAAATGCCTAGATCGTCTCTTGCATGTAAGTCTTCGACTACAAGAACATGTTCGTCACTAGCGTTTCTTGGAAGTCCTTCTACTTTTTCACTTACTGCTTTTAACGTAGTATCTCCTACGATGAGTGTAGCTAAGACATCTTCTTGTAGGTTGCCCTTATTTTCAAGGGTTGCTATTTTTTTACCTCTTCTAAGAATAGTTATTCTATCGCTAATTTTTAACGCTTCTTTAATTTTATGTGTGACAAATACTATTGATTTTTTTTCTTCCTTTAAATCTTTAAGAATATTAAACAGCTCTTCGACTTCTATTGGAGTTAGGGCTGAAGTGGGTTCGTCTAAAAAAAGTACTTTAGGTTTAAAGAGTAAAACTTTTAATATTTCGATCTTCTGCCTAATACTTGAAGGTAAATCAGCTATTTTCTTATCTAAGACGCTCTTTTCTACTTTAAATATTTTAAGGAGATTTGTTAGTTCCTCGATCTTTAACCGCTGTCTTATTATTGTTGCATATAATTTTAGATTTTCATATACATTAAAATTGGGTATAAGGAGCGGGTGTTGATGCACAACACCTATTCCCAGCGACATAGCGTCTAATGGATTTTTAAACGCCACTTCTACCCCATTATATAGTATTTTACCCTCGTCAGGATGTAAAATACCTGAGAGGATCTTTATGAGCGTTGTTTTCCCCGCCCCATTTTCTCCAAGTAATGCGTGTATTTCTCCTTCTTTTAATTCAAATGAGACTTTATCAAGTGCTCTAATACCTCCAGGATATGTCTTTGATATATTTATGGTTTGTAGCAATATTTTATCATCACTATTAGCCACTCTTAGGACACCTTATATTTCTAACGTTTTTAGGTACCTGTTAGCCAAATCTTACGTGGATCTTCCCAAACCTGTTCTACTTTTATTTCGCCGGTTATTAACTTCTGCTCTATAATACTAACTTTTGTAAATACTTCTGGAGGTATTACGCCTTTTTCCAGTAATTTAAAATTCCATACAAATCTAGACCAACCTTCTTTCATAGTCCAGTTTATTATGCCTCCCTTTAATGTGCCTGCCATGTAATTAGTTATTATATAGCTTACAAAAGGTCTTAAATCCCACACAACACTACCTATTACTACATCTGGAGCTGCCTCATTTTGATTTACAATATTACCGACAACATAGACGCGTTTTCCAGTGCTTTTATAATGTTCATCAGCCGCGTATTCTACTCCAAATCTTTCTGAGTAAATAACATCAACGCCTTCAGCGATGAGCGAAAGTGCAGCCGCCTTAGCTTTTGTTGGATCAAACCAGCTTTCTATGTAGATAATGTAAGGGGTTACCTTTGGATTCGCATCCTTCGCTCCTTTTATAAACGCGTTTACTAAGTTATTAACATCAGCTACTGGAAAAGCAGTGATTACACCTACTTTATTAGTCTGAGTAATTAGACCCGCTACGTACCCCGCTAAATAGGCTGCATCTTGGATGTAATAATCATAGAGTACAACGTTATTAGGCCAAGGTTGATCAGTTGGGCCTGAGCCCTGGCAAAATAGTATATTAGGGAACTCTGAAGCCACTCTAATAGTAGTTGACCAATATCCCCAACTATGTGGAAATATTATTCGATAACCTGCATCCACGTATGATCTAATAACTCTGTCAACGTCAGCCTCGCTTATTTTCTCAACATACGTATATTTGATCCCTAAATTTTCCTGTGCCCACATCATTGCCATATGTAATGCTTTATTCCATGGCTCTTCAATAGGGGTTACATAAATTACAGCAATACTTAAAGGTCCTACAGTAGGCTGAGGAACAGTCGTAGTTACAGTTACCGTTATGGTCTCTGTAGGAGCTACACCTCGTGGTATATTAATGCCTATAACTAATCCTATTATCACACCTATTATTAACATTATAGCTAAATAATAGGTTATTTTTGCAACCAAGAGATCTCACCCCTTCTTTTTTATTTATGTCTTCACTTAAATACTTTTCCCATTTTTCTCCCAAAAAGAAAATGCTTATAAATTGTTCCAAGGTATATCTTTTCTCGGGGTGTGAATTCATGTATAAAAGTCTCTTAGAAAAAGATCCTGACTGTCGAAATCTCTATGATTCAATTATTAAAGGCGATATTGACTCATCAGATATATATGCTAAAAGTTTAGTTAATAAATATGAGCCTGTAGACATTATACAAGAGTGTATGAGTCCCGCCATGAAAACTGTAGGAGAAATGTTTGAACGTCTTGAGATATTTCTTCCAGAGGTTATAGCTGCAGCTGATGCTTTTGAAGCTGCTATGAAACATGTAGGCCCTAAGTTAGAGGCCTTTAGGCAAGTTGCTCCTCGAAGAGGCAAAGTTGTAATTGGAACTATACAGGGAGATATACATGACTTAGGTAAAAATATTGTTGCATTAATGCTTAAAGCCAATGGTTTTGAGGTATATGATCTTGGTAAAGACGTGCCTGTTCATAAATTTGTAGAAAAAGCAGAAGAAGTTAAGGCAGATATTATTGCAGTTTCAGTACTACTTTCTACAAGTTTGCCGTTTGTAAAAGATTTAATTAAACTGCTAAAGGAGAGAAATTTGAGAGATAAATACATTTTAATGGTTGGAGGAGGTGCGGTAACGAGGGAATGGGCGACTGAGGTAGGAGCTGATGGCTACGGAGAGAACGCGTCTGAAGCTGTTAGAGCCGCAATAGAACTTTTACAACGTAAAAGGTGAAATCATGTTATCGTTTATTGATATAATTAAAAGAGCTGAAGAAGGTCCTAAAGTAGATGAAAAAGAATTTGATCTTAAATGGGTTTATAACAATGTAAAAGAACTAGTAAAAGAATATGATATAAAATATAATCCCGAGGAACTAATCGTAACAAGTGAAGACTTCATAAATAATGTCTTTGAAGCAGGATTTCAACTAGCACTGCGCACAGGAATATATGTTGTTGAATATAGATCTGTTATTAAATTCTCAGAGGAGGAAATAAAAGAGGGAATAAAGACCGCACGGGCTCAGCTTGTGGTTGGTGAGGGTGCAGATTCTAGGATTTTGTACTCGAGGAAAATAGAGGATCAGAGAGCCCCATTTATAATGGGTGGTCATGCAGGAGCTCCTTACCCTGATGACTTATATTTTGTGTCAGCTTTGTCATACATGCAAGAACCAATAATCGACGGTATAAACCATGGAGGTATAGCTGTAGTTAACGGCCTCGATGTGAGGACAAGATCGCCTTTAGAAGCCCTCGCCGCCATTAAAGAACTAATGTACCTGAGAGAAGCCGCGAGAATAGCAGGAAGGCCGGGCATACACCTATTAGCAGCTGAAAGTGGTGTAACAGCCATAGGCGATCTTGCTGCCATAAACTCCGAATATGGTCTTAGAAAAACTGATGCACATCTGGTACCAGTTTTAAATGAAATGAAAACAGATTGGGATAGATTAATTAAAGCTATAGTGTTCAAAATACGTGGAGGTATTAATTGCTCCTTAGTAGACCCTGTTATTGGAGGTTTTTTTGGCGGCCCCGCTGGAGTAGCTATTGGTTTTATTGCATCATTCCTCCTCTCTAGGCTAGTTTACCAAGCCGACTACTATATTATACATCCAATTCATAATAAATGGGTAAGTACGTCTGTTCCAGAGGGGTTGTGGGTTCTTTCTACTGTAGGACAAGCTATGTCAAAACATACAAACTTCATACTTATGGGCGATGTATGGACATCAAATGGGGCTGGATCACAAGAGATATTCTGGGAAATAGTAGCAAATACTATAACGAACGTTGTTACTGGTTCTCACCCCCTTGGAGTCTCAGCAACTAATGGTAAATATCCTCATGCCAGTGGCCTTGAAACTCGCTTCATGGGTGAAGTAGCTCACGCGTCAATAAAGTTAAGTAGAAGAGAGGCCAACGAGATTGTAAAAATATTCTTAAAGAAATATCACCCTGAAAAAACAGAAAAGCCAAATATAGGGAAACCTATTTATGAGCTTTATGATGTAAAAACAATGAGACCGAGAGATTGGTGGCTAAATATATATAAACAAGCTGTTAAAGAAGTAGCCGAGTATGGAATAAAAATAGCTTAATGGCGAATTCTAAATGCTAGAATATACATATACATTAGAATACATGCCGGAAAAAGACTTTGACAGACTTTTAATGAAAACTGTAAGAGATATTATTAAGCAACGAAAACTCAAAATAGATTATGAGGGAATAATAGCACCTGAAGATATAGCTAAAGAGGTTTTTGAAGCAGGAGTTGAATTACTATTACGTGTTGGTGTCTTTAACGTAACAACGTCTCAAAGGATCCTTTTCTCTGAGGAAAGTTTAAAAGACGCCTTAAAATCCTTGCCTCTAGAGATAAAAATCGGCGAAGGAAAAGACCAAAGAACATTGAAACCTTTAATTTATAACTGTGAACCAATAATATGTGAAGCAGGTCCCTCTGGTACTCTTGTCAGCTCAGATATATACTTTGAGACAATGAGTATAATGGCCTCTGGTAATTATATTGACGCGGTTGGCTCGGGTTCAATAAATATTTTACATGGCCGTGAAGTTAAAGTTCGTCATAGCCTAGAAATTGATGCAGCAATTTTCATAGCACAAACTACGAGGAATGCTTTACGTTATGTTGGCAAAAGTGGTTTACACATAAATGATGTTGCTATTACAACACCATGGGCAAAAATTGCTGCTATAAATAGAGAATGGGGAATAAGATCCTCCGACAGCGTCCTTGTAGCTCAAATGATCGAATTAAAAACGTCTGAAGAACACTTAAGCTTAGCAAAATCATTAAATTATCATGGAATAATTGTTGGAAATCTAATGACCCCCATTTTAGGAGGCTATGGAGGCGGCGTGATCGGCACTGCGATCATTAGTGTAGCTGAGCATATAGCAGGAGTACTTATTTACAATGCACTTAAACACTATTTAAGTTTAACTCATATTTATTACTTGAATAATACAACAAAGGACGGGCTTCGAACAATATCATTAGTGGGTCAGGCGCTAAAAACAAGGAGTAAAATAATATCACTATACGATTGTTATACGTTTAGTGGAGGTGGTACACGAGAACTCTTACTGGAAGTCGTTGCAGGAGCCATAGTTGCTAAGCTTAGCGGCTTACATGGAACAGGAATAGGTGTTGCTGGTGGCAGATTTGCTGATCAAGCGACTGGTCTAGAATCTGATTTAATGTGTGAAGTTATGAAAAAAATGAAGATTACACGTAAGGAAGATGCCGAAGATGTTCTTAAAAAAATTATTGATAAATACGAATACAAGATTCTAGAAAAAAAGAAAGTTGAAAGAGGAAAAAGTATACATGAACTTTATGATTTAAAAACTTTGAAGCCTAAAGATCTTTGGCTCAAAGAAGTAAATCTTGTAAGAAGAGAGCTAGAAGATATGGGACTCATTAGTTAATTCTTTAACCTAATTCATCTTAAAAACAATTTTAAATCATTAGAAGATTAAAAGGATATAGTAATGAGCGTGATAGTGAAAATAACAGATAATCAAGAAATAATTAATACGTGTAATGGAAAATTAGGAGAGTCTCTATATAGTATTTTGAGTAATCACGGTATTGACCCTGGTGGATTTTGTGGTGCTCGTGGATATTGCGGCAAGTGTAAATTACTAGTTATCGAAGGAAAAGATCTTCTAACAGAATACACCTCGACGGAGAAAACCCATTTAACAGAGGAAGAGATCTCACATAATATAAGACTTGCATGTCAAGCGAGAATAAAACAAGAAGGTGAATTAATAATAAAGATTCTAAGTGAACCATGGATTAAAGCTATAATATATGGAATTAAACCTTCTGTGAGCTTTGACCCAGCTATAAAGATGTTAGAAGTGACTATTCCTAAGCCTACAATTACAAAATACTTCACTCCATCTGAGGTAATAAATACACTCTTAACTGAAAAATTTAACTGTAATAATGTCTATTACAGTCACTATGAGACGTTATATAAGCTAACACGTATTTTAACTAATCCGAGGAGATCTTTATGCATTATATACAAATATCATACTGCTACTAATGTATGCGAAATATTAGATGTAGATGAGCAATGTAAGGCTATATACGGTCTAGCTATAGATATAGGAACAACGAAAGTTGCATACAAGATAATAGATCTACTTGACGGATCTACTTTATATGCAGATTATTTTGAGAATCCTCAAATAGTGTGGGGAGCTGATATTATAACGAGATTATCGGTAGCTATAGAGAAGGGAACCCACGTGTTATCCAGTGTATTAATCAATAAACTTAATGAGATCCTAGAAAAAATCTCAAAAAGAATAGATAATAGTAAAATTTATGAGATTGTTGTTGTAGGAAATAGTGCAATGATCTATTTATTTTTAGGTTTAGATGTAAAAAATTTAGCAATAGCTCCCTATGAAATCCTTTGGAGAGAGCCGCTCTACATAACCGCCGCAGAAGTTGGTTTAAAAACTAACAAGGGATCAAGTATATTCATCCCCCCATTGGTGGGAGGGTTCATAGGACCAGACAGCTTAGTAGGCGCTTACATAGCATGGCTCTTTGAGAGTCCAAATTCTCAATGGCTATTTATAGACATTGGAACTAATACTGAGATATTTCTCTACAAAGACAAGAAAATCCTTGCAACTTCTGCAGCAGCAGGTCCGGCATTCGAGGGAATGCATATATCATGTGGAGTAAGAAGCATGCCCGGAGCTATCGAAAAAATAAAAATAGACCCGGAAACTCATAAGCCTATTATAAAGACTGTATTAAATAAGCCTCCAGTAGGTATTACTGGCACGGGTATAGTGGATCTCGTTTCTGAATTATTAAAAATCGGCGTTTTATCAAAAGACGGCAAAATACTGCCTACTAGTCGAAGAGTAAAACATTACGGAAAAGAAAGATGTTTTATCATAGCTTATAAGGAGGAATTCGGCAATACTAACGAGATCTATTTTAGTCAGAAAGATGTTAGAGAGATTCAGAAGGCTATAGGTGCTATTAAAACGGCAATTAAAATTTTATTAAAAAGAGCTGAAATACCTTTCACAGATATTTCAACAATCTATCTAGCTGGAAGCTTTGGTTCTACCTTAGATATTTCGAGTGCAAAAAACATAGGACTCATACCTCCCCTTAGTGATGATAGAATCAAGTACCTGGGTAATTCAGCACTAAGCGGCGCTGAATTACTCTTGCTGAATAAGGATCTAAGAGGCGAAGTCGAAAAGTTTAGAGGTATGATTAGCTATCTTGAGCTCTCAGCCCTCCCCGAATTTAATAAGGAATTCATAAATAACTTAAATTTCACTTGGTGAAGAAGTAGACACATTGCTTATTATGAATTTAGCACATTAGCATTAATTATGCTAGTTTTCCTTCTTAGAAACTCTAAGACACGTTAAAGTGTCGCAATTTGCTTCCCTCTAAGCGATTTTCACAATAGATTAAATAATAAATTTTTAGAGATATAAATTACTTACGGTGAGCTCGTTGAAGGTGTGTAAGGATTTAACTGAATGTATTGGTGGAACTCCTATTATCTTGTTAAATAGGGTTAAGCCGAGTGATGTTGAAGCCGAGATCTGGGGTAAAATGGAGTTTTTAAATCCAACTGGTAGTGTGAAAGATAGAATGGCTCTTTACATGTTGAAGAAGGCTATTGAGAGAGGAGATTTAAAGCCAGGAATGACTATTGTAGTGCCAACTACAGGTAACACTGGCATAGCTTTCTCAGCACTTGCAAGTGTAATGGGGTTTAAAGTCCTAATAGTTATACCTGAAGAGATGAGTGCTGAGAGATTTATGTTAATGAAGCTATTTGGAGCTGAATTCTACTTTACACCTGGCGGTGAGGTTAATGCTGGGCAAGCACTAGAAGTAGCAAAGAAGTTAGTAGCTGAAAATCCAGGTAAATATTACCTATTTGACCAATGGTCAGATGAAGCAAACATTCAAGCTCACTATGAGACTACGGGTAAAGAGATCATTGATCAGATCGGATGCCCCAAAGCATTTATTGCACACATAGGGACAGGTGGAACACTAATTGGCGTAGCTAAGAGGTTAAAAGAAGAATGTAGAGATGTGATCATAGCGGGCGCTGAACCCGCAGAATGCGCTGTAGTTGCCGAGTGGTTTAAAACCGGTAAACTAGGCCTTTGCTCAAGACACGAAGTTGAAGGTGTTGGTGATGGATTTATCCCCGACATAGTGTACAAGTATCGAGGACTCCTCGACGACTTTATAACAGTAACTAGTGAAGAGGCTATTCACATGGCTAGGCTAATAGCGAGACTAGAGGGATTACCTGTGGGAATAAGCTCTGGTGCAAATGTTGCAGGAGCAATACAATTAGCTAGAAAACACTCCTTTAAGAGGGGAGATAAAATTGTAACAATACTACCAGATCACGCTACAAGATATTTTAGTACAAGATTATTTAAGAAGAAGAAAGAGATAGCATCACGTAGAAGTATATTAGACCAACTTGACTTATAAATCCACATATTTCTTTTTAACGCTCCTCTACTACAGTAAAACCTATTAGCTCGACTAATCGTTTAATAAAGTCTCTATCTTCCCTTGAGAGCTCTCTTGACAATTTAATAGTGACTATAAGTCCTCCTTCACTAACCTGTGGAGA
>JAJHQS010000051.1 GCA_020833225.1 Desulfurococcaceae archaeon | reverse complement strand
TTTTAGGAAATATGATTAAAGTATTTAACCTTCAAGCTATACTTATAATATCATGTATGGTGTATTTAAAGTGTCTGAGTTTAATGGTTTAAAGAGGCGTCTTATGGAATACTTAACTCGCAGAGCTCCAGGTGTACTTGACCTCTTCAACATATATTGTATGTTAATACATAGAGTTGACTGTGTAACATTACTTTTTACATCACCTAGTAAACTCTACCATATAGTATTAACACACTATAGAGGTGACGTGGTTTCAACAGATTACGCTTTTACACTAGCATTTCTCGGTCCAATAGCAATTCTCTTAGGGAGAGTAGATATTGTTAAGGAATTATTAAACCTAGTGAAAACGGGTAGAGATAGTGAATTCCTCGAGCTCTTAGCTAAATATGTAAAGAGTAGTGCTATGTAGAGGATTCATGGTGTAAAATGTGTTTACCTTATAACTTATACTTATATATACTCTCATAATATCTCTATATGTAGGGGTTTAGAGTTTATGAGTCATGTTAAGAAATTTACTACGGGTATTTCTGGTCTTGATAAGCTTATTGGTGAAATAGTATCTCCATATACTATCCTCGTAGCTGGTCACCCAGGTGCTGGTAAGACAACACTAGCTACAACAATATGTTATGCTAACACGCTTCAAGGTAAGAAGTGTCTTTATTTAACATTCTATGAGGATAAAGAGAAGTATTATAGATTTATGAAGCGTTTAGGTTTAAATTTAGAGCTAGTGGAGTCTAAGGGGTTATTTAAATTTATTAAATTACCATTAACACTAGATTTAGAATTAGTTATTAGTGAGATTAATAAGACTATTAGTGAAGGCTATGATATAGTAGTATTAGACTCTATCTCAGTACTCTTAGAGCCAGTTATGGGTAGTGCTGAGAAGAGGTCTTGGCTATTAAACTACTTCTATCAGTTACCAATACTACTAAATGGACTCGTAATCTTAGTAGCAGAATTACCATTTGGAGAGGAGAAATTAGGGCTTGGATCAATAGAATTCGTAGTAGACTCTATGATATTATTAAAACATAGAATTGAAGAAGGATTTTTAACAAGAATATTAGAAGTGAGAAAAGCTCGTGGAGCACCAATACACATAGCTGAAACATATTTCACAATAACTGAAGACCTAGGTATAATAGTATTTACACCACCAGTACTTACAGAAATACCACATGGAGATGGAGAAATAAAAATTGTATGTAGTGAACTCGAGAAAACTATAGGACATTATCACAAGGGCTTTACAATAAATATCTTCTACCCAGCTGAAGCGGGGACGGGTTTAGAGGCTTTACTAGGAATATTAGCACTAGCTGTAAAGAATAATATAAAAACACTTGTAGTTAGCTATACACATCCATCACAAGTCCTACTCGAGAAATTAAATAACATATTGGTAAGAAGCGGCTTAAGTAGTGAAAAAATTGAGAAAATCTTAGAGAAACATATGACTATTACAGCATTAAACCCCTTTGCTCATAGTCTTACACAGTTAGCTGCACGTGAACAAGCACTTATAGAGCAATTTAAACCAGATATTGTAGTCTTTCACGGAGTACATTTACCTAGAAGTACAAGTACAGCTCACACGATATTTCTAAAAGAACTATTTAACGAGATCATGTATTTAAAATCTAAAAATATAACTGTCATTAGAATTGGAAATTGTATTGACGATTACTCCTGTAATGTTGAGACTTCAATATCTGATGTAACATATAGATTTATGAGAGTATTTAGAGAAAATGGTAATGTAGATACTAGGATTTATATTTATAGGAGATTTAAAGAGCCAAGAGTACTTCTAGGAGATGTAATTAATGAGTGTATTAATCAATGGGTAAGATTATTGAGAGATTATGCTGAAAAACTCTAAAATGCTATTATCTGCATAATAGTCTTAAAGACAATGTAAATTATTAACATGATTAGAAATGATCTAAAGCTATAAGCATATGAACCCCCACGTACACAGCCTATAAATATAGATACAAATAGTAGTGAGAGTAGTGAGAGGTTATCTAGTAGACTATATATCCTAGGATCATATGTAAATGGAATTATCATTGGTAAAGAACCACTAACCCCCCTCATAGCACTTTGTATGATATTTAAAATAGTATTAAAGACCTTATCTATGTATGCGAGAAATCCACCTATAATTGCAACAAGACCAGCCATTATAGCTTCTAGTGTTCTAGTAAAACTCTTAACTCTTAAAACTTGTGTATTTAATCTCTCATAACTAGATGTAAATAACTTAAGCATTTCAGGTGTAGCTCCAAGTCTAAAAACAGATAATAGTGTCTCGAGAAATGATGCGTGAAAAATACTTGGAGCCCTACTTATAATACCTCTTTTCAACTTCTCAGATATATATCCAGTAGTAATAGTCTTAGTAAATCTTATAATTCTCTTACCATATTTCACAGCACTCCTCTCAAGAACTGTGACAGGGTTTTCACCAGTAGCTGCTGCTATTGATAATGCTTCTGAAGATACTCTTACAAAAGTATCATAGAAAAATACACGTCTAAACTCTACTTCAGAGAATATGAGAGTTATAGTAGTAGATGTTATAATTAAACCTAGAGTTACATGTCCCCCTAATGGCTCTCTACCAGCTACTAGTGAAAATACATTATAGAGTACTACGCTAACCACTATTAGTAATGCCCCTAGAGACACTGATTTCAATCTCTTAGAGGGCTTTATAATTAAACTTGAAGGATATAGGCTTAATATTATGGCATATAATGTAAAAAATATGAATACTTGTATTGTAAGTGATACTCCAAGTACTATTAGTAAACTACCACCCATAACTGGAGCTATAGCTGCAACTATTACTGGAACAAAGAGATATGCAAAAAGCGATGTACCAACTATAATAGTGAAATTACTCACAAGCCCTGAAACCTTAGATTCAAACCAAGTATAAATGGTGTCAAAAACTTTCTCAGCAACACTACTAAAATCGCCGTGAGTAGATGCTGCTATAATAATTCTCCTCAAGAAATTAACAACTTTCTCAGAGGGGTGGTGAGCATAAACCATATCTAGAGCTCCAAGTAGAGATGTACCAGTCATAGTAGCTATTTTCCTAGCAAATTTAACTTCTCTAGCTGAAGCTGGTAATGCAATACTATTTTCAACTATGTTGAGAATATCGTAAATAGGTATTTTAAGTACTGAGAGAACACGTAGTAATATAACTAAGTATGGTAATTCAACTTCAATACTAGTTTTCCTCTGAGAAGCCCAGGAATATACTAGTAGTCTTGGTAGTATTAAGAGTACTAGTAGAGAGCTTAAAGCTATAATTGTAGAAATCACTAATATCATGTTAAAACCAAATATTAGTGTATATGTTACTGTTAAAGTAGCTAGAATAATTGTTATAATTTGAATATATTTTAACAATGAGCTGAGAAATCTTATCTCACTACTCTTTAAACCCCTACTAGTTAATAGTAGTGATGTTATTATTAATTTACGTGTAGATTCCTCATATTTACGAGGTATTGTCTTTAATTGTATTAGTAGTGTAGTTGCTACTATTGATAATAATACTAAGTAATATACTAGTTTAAAATATACTCTAAGTATTAATATTAGAAATACTACTACTCCAAGATTTAATAATAGGTCATTATTACTGCGTAAACGCCTTATAAAAATCTCTAAATACTCCCTCAATTTACTAGAAAACACAAAAATCACTTTAACTATGAATAAACTATGTTGAGAGGAGTTAAAAACTAGATCTCTGCATTTTCTCATATAGTTTCTTATAGAGTATTTCTGCTAGTTCCCTATATGTTGGAGTTTCAAGTGTTGGATCTCTTGTGAGTGCTTCTCTATATGTCTCCTCGAGTACATTAATCATTGCCTTATATTCTCTCTCTAATATTTCTCTTGAAACTCTATGTGTAAGTACTATTCTATCTATGAATTTAAAACTCTCTATGGGGTTTTCTACGTTAGATTCTATTATATCTTTAGTTGGGTTATATGTGAATAATGGTTTAATTATGTTTTCATCGTGTACATATACTTCATGTCTAAAAACCCTCTTATTAGGTTCTTTTTCAACTATATTTGTCTTCACAAAAACATTGATCATTTTAATTACCTGGGGGTCTAGTGATATTGGTGGTGAAAGTAGTCTTAATATTGCTGCTTCAGGGCTCTCAGCGTGAAATGTTGTTATTGCACAATGTCCTAGTAGTATTGAGTGAGCCCATTCACGTGCTTCTTCACCCCTGATCTCGCCTACAATAATGTAGTCTTGTGATAATCTAACACCAGTTTTAAGTAGGTCAAATACTGAGATAGGGTATTCACCATATTCTCTAGTAGTTGTCCTAGTCCAATATGTTGCTGGAATTCTAATTTCAGGTGTATCTTCAACTGTAAATACTCTACTACCTGGTGGTATTAGTGCTAATAGTGATGTTGCAAGTGTAGTTTTACCAGTCATTAATCCACCTACAATTAAAATTGGAACTTTGTATTTAACCATAAGCCAGAGGAAAGCTGTCTCTTCAATACTTAGACTCCCCATGTGTATTAGTTTTAATATAGTCCATGGTGTCTCAGTGAGTTTTCTAATGTCAATAGTAATATTTCTCCTCATAGTGACATCAGATAAAAATACAATTGAAACCCTGGATTCATATCGTGGCTCAATAAAACTAGCTAGTGGTGTAGCCTCTGAGAGTGGTTTACCAGCTGCAGCTGCAAATCTAAGAGCTAATTCTACAGCTTCATCTGAGTTTAATATTATATTAGTATTTAATCTACCATAAACTCTATGGTGTACTTGAATAGGCCTATTAATCATAACGTGAATATTTATGATATTTGGATCTAGGAAAAATGGTTCTAGTACATCATAACCAGCATATTGCCTCTCAATAATGTGTTTAAATCTCTCATCTTTAACTTCATCTAAGAGATCTGTGAGAGATTCCTCGCCAACTAAGACATCATAGAGTCTCTCTTCTATTTTAGATAAATTCTTTAATGCCACAGGATCTAATGTGACAACATCATATACTATATAATTACCTTCTGTAATACAAACTACATATAGTTGTCTCTGAGGTGATGGAATATTATATTTCTCTATACAAGATAACTCTGTGACTGGGGGTTTTAGTAGTTTTAACTTAATACTCTCTAAATCAATACTCACAATTAACTACCCAGTCTACTAATTCAAATTCATTATAGTAAACACTTTTTAACTATTACACAGTGTTGTTTAATTAAAGTTATAGAAAATTATAGTTATTGATGGGTTAATTTCTCTTCAATCATGAACTCTATGTTATTTAATCCTAATGTTCCCTCAACAAAATCACTACTACAATTTGTGAGTATTAGTAGGTATAGGTTTTCTATAATACTACTCTCTAAAATCTTAATTATAATACATTTTTCTCTAAGCATATTTAATTGCTCTTTAACACTATTACCTCTTACAGCTATAGCTATAACACTCTCACTACTATAGAGTATCTTTACTAGTTCTCTTAAGGCTCCATATTCACTTGGAAATAATTTTACAATATCTTCTTCACTATTAATACTAGTAACAACTTGAAGACACTTCTTCACCCAGCTACATAGTGAAGACACCATTAACTTCTTCTCAGAGATATCTAATAGTAGTGGAAACATCCTGCAAGCTAATGGTTTTTCACTATGTATTTTACATGTTCTTGTAGAGTGTTCATAGAATGGGCAATGACCTTTAATAACCCACTTATAAAGACCACTCTCAAGCTGTATAAACTCTAATTTTACACCTAAATACTTAGCTAAAACCTTATAGTAGTAAACCTC
>JAJHQS010000050.1 GCA_020833225.1 Desulfurococcaceae archaeon | reverse complement strand
TGTTTTTAAGGATTTAAGAACACTTCATATTTAAATTGACAACTTTTTAAGTTTTACTAGTGATTTGTGATTCTAGCTCGTGGTGGGCTTTTTGGGTAGTTCTACTGAGTGGGTTAAGGAGTTTTTTATTGAGAAGAGTTGGTTGTTTCTTAGAGTTCTTGAGAAGATGTGGGAGAGAGCTAGTGAAGAGGCTTTTAGTGTTAAGAGGTTGTTTGATTTTCTTGGCTTGAGTGAGGGTTCTTTAATACTTGATCTTGGTTGTGGTAATGGGAGAATAGCTATTAACCTTGCTAAGCTGGGTTATAGAGTTGTAGGTGTAGATATATCGCCAGTTTTTATTAAAGATGCTGTGGAGAAAGCAAAAATACATGGTGTTGAAGATAGAGTTATTTTTAGAGTTGGTGATGCTAGGAGAATTGATGAAGAACTAGGTGAATTCGAGTTTAATGCCGTATTACTATATTGGTCTACGATACTAGGATATTATATTGATGAATCTATTGACGCCGATATTTTGAGGAGAATTCGTAGAATTACTCGAAGCAATGGATATCTACTAGTATTAAATACTGTAAGTTATGACTTAACAGTATTAAGAGCAGGTCTTCTAGGTACAAGTATTAGTTATTTTAATGAAGTAGACAAAGACCTAGTATATGTTGAAATAGTAAAATTTGACCCTGTTAAGTCAATGGTGAATTCAACGTGGACTTTCTATAAGAGAGTAAACAGGGACCTCATATATTTAGATGAAATATCATTTAAACTCAGAGTCTATGCATTCCACGAAATAATAAGATTAGCAGAGGAAAACGGATGGGAGTTTGTAAATGCCTATAGAGATATAACTACATTGACACCATATAGACCATTATTAAGTGGATTAAATGTTGTATTTAAAGCTAAATGAGTGATATTTATAAAACAATTGTTTTAAACAACGAGAGGTCTTAGAGAATACTATACTGATTCTAGTGGCTTAGTGTTTAAAAACCCTGCTTACATATATACTTGTATACTTGACACGTATAGCTATATAGTCTCTATAGGAGTGATGAGTGTGGTTGTGAATATACTATTATATATTGGTGTGTTGTTGGTATTGCTCTTGGCTTGGATTAATGGAGCTAATAATGCTGGCAATGTTGTTGGCGTTGTAGTTGGAGCTAGGGGTATTAGTGTAAAGAAGGCTCTCTTGTTAGCATTTATTTTTGAAGTTACTGGTGCAATGCTACTTGGACACTATATTTCTACAACTATTATGAGTGGTATTATAGATTCACGTGAGATCAGTGGAGACATGTTAGTTACTGGTGTAGTTACAATAGCTTTCTCTGCTGTGTTCTGGATGTTTATTGCTACATTTCTACGTATACCTCTCAGTGTAACACAAGCTATAGTTGGTGGTATTACTGGTTTTGGACTAAAAGCTCTGGGTTTTAATGGGATCTATTGGTTGAAGTTAATTATAATTATCTCTTCGTGGCCTGCTACACTCTTAATATCAATACTACTCTCACTACTACTTTATAGAGTACATGTAAAGTTAATTTCGCATATTAAAAATACGCGTAGCTTATTACTAGTTTTTTCAATTCTACTCTACACTTGTATAGCTATAACGCTCTTAGTAGTTATGAGTAGTGTTTATAGTGAAGTATACAGCTTCTTCTCTTACTCGCTAATAACACCTCTCTTAATTGTAATACCTTACGTTACAATTTTAAAGAGAAATACTCGCAGAGACTACTATGAGGCTAAGTCTATACTCTATAAACACCTCTTACTAGTTACATCTTCACTTGCTGCTTTTAGTCATGGAGCTCATGATGTGGGTGGATCTGCCGGCTTACTACAACTACTAGTTAATCAAATCACTAATAACGAGAACACCTTAAAAGCTGAGGTTTCAAGGTTAATATTACTAGTCTCCGGGTTTACAATAGCACTTGGTATGCTCAGCTGGGGTTATAGGGTTTTGGGGACTCTAGGTGAGAGGATTACACCATTAACACTAGAATCTGGTTTTATAGCTCAATTAAGTTCAGCATTAACAATACTCCTAGTTACTAGGTTAAGTTTACCCTCATCTACAACACTAGCTATTACAGGAGCTATAGTGGGGGTGGGCTTAGCTAGGGGTAAAAATTACATTAACTATAAGACTATAATTAAAATACTGACTACATGGATAGTGAGTTTCCCAGCAACACTACTATTTTCAATCAGTATATTTCAACTCCTTAAATCATACTTCTAGTATCATATGAGAGAGTTTTATGGTTTCTAGATATAAACTTAGATCTCTCTATATACTCATAGTATGTGCTTATAGTGAGGTGTCTTAATTGAGTAAAGCGATTGAGGCTAAAGGACTTGTTAAGAGGTATCAGACTAAGGAGAGATATGGTTTCTTTAAGTCTAAGGTAGAGGTTGTAGAGGCTCTTCGTGGAGTTAGTTTTACGGTGAATTATGGTGAAATAGTTGGATTACTTGGACCTAATGGTGCTGGTAAAACCACAACTATTAAGATACTCTCTACACTACTACTACCAGACGAGGGTGAAGCCTATGTTGCTGGGTATAATGTTGTAAAAGAGCCTAGTGAGGTTAGAAAACATATTGGATTAATGCTTACTGTAGAGCGTGGATTTTACGGTAAACTAACTGGTCGTGAAAACCTCGAATATTTTGCAGCTCTATATGGACTTGAGAGAGAATATGCTAAGAAGAGAATAGATTATTTAATTAAACTCCTAGAATTAGATAAGCTAGGTGGTGATTACAAGTTATTTGAAGAATTTAGTTTAGGTATGCGTGCAAGATTGAGTTTAGCAAGGGCATTACTAAGTAATGCACCAGTATTACTATTAGATGAGCCTACATTAGGATTAGATCCACCTAGTGCTAGGAGAATTAGAGAACTCGTGAAAAATCTCGCACACGAAGAGAAGAAAGCTGTACTCTATACAACACATAATATGTTTGAAGCTGAAATAGTCTGTGATAAGATATTATTAATAAATAAGGGGGTAATTGTCGCCAGTGGAACACCGGGAGAATTAAAGGCTAAATTACCAAAACTAAAAGTACTTATCTTAAGTCTCTACGGGCAATCAGTGGAAAATTTACAGAGGACTCTAGGCGATCTTGGCTTAAAACACGAAATATCCTCGGAGTTAAATATACATACAGTTAGAATACATGTTCAAAGACCTGAAGACATATTTAACGACTTAGTAAAGAAACTAGTATCTAGTGGTTTTGAACTATTATCAGCTAGGATAGAAGAGCCAACACTCGAAGATGTCTTTATATATTTTAGTGAGGGCTATTTATGAGTATATTTGACCTTATGAGAGCAGAATACATACTTATCTATGCTGAGACTATTAGGAGGAAGAGTGAATTAGTGTTAATGATACTATACCCCTACTTATTCACGGGTTTTGTATTACTATTAGGTTATAGTGCTGGTTCTCTAGAAGTTTTTAAATCTAGAATAGGTGTAGACCCAGCTATTTTCATGGCGACTGCTAGTTTCACAGTAATGTCTCTTATGATTGGTGTTGATGATGTATTGTGGAGACCACTATGGGATATGTGGATTGGGACATTACCCTATCTTATAGCTTCTCCAGTAGATAAGTTTAAGTTGTTTACAATAATGCCTCTACCTAGAGCTACTTTAATAGTTCTACTTGGATTTACAAGTCTACTACCACTTTACATTTTACAATATGGGCTTAGTGGAGTCATTTTAGTGTTACTAGTAACAATCTTAATTGTTATAGGAGTTTTTACAATGGTTCCACTTGGAGTATTACTTGCAGGATTAATACACTCTATTGGTGAGAGTTGGAGAATACTTAGTGTTGTTAGACCTATTATAATGGTTTTACTTGGAGCATATTATCCTAGATTCTACATGCCATTAGTGGCAAAACTCCTCAGTTATACTATACCACCATCACATATAGTTGAATCTGTGCAGAGAGTACTCGTGGGATTAGTAGATCAGTGGCTTCTAGTACTCATAGCTGCAAGTATTTTTCTAACAGCTCTCTACACGCCTCCTAGTAGGGCTAGTTTAAAATTCTGGGAGAAGAGGAAGGTGAGTGAGGGTGTTAAAATTAGCTAATAGGGCATTTGCTGTTCTCAAAGCCTACGCGCTCTCAGATCTAGTTAGAAGTAGGGGCTTATTTTATGGGTTAATGGGGGTCTCGCTTTGGATTCTACTATTTACTCTCCCAGTAACCCTATTCACAGATCCAGGCAGTGAACCAGGCTTTTTATCAACTCACATATTTACTGGTATAATGGTGTTTTTATTTTATAGTGTAGCTACGTGGGATTGGGCTGCTGAAATTAGATGGATGATTAATGATGGTAGACTTGAATACTATATAGCATCTGGTAGTGGTTTCTTACCACATTATCTCGGTATAATGCCAATATCATTTACATGGGTTTTTCTATCACTCGGAGTAACATACCTTCTACTCTCACTAGTACTTACACCACCAGTATTAGTAATTAGGAATTGGGTTCTCTTTCTCTACGGTTTCACGCTACTCATAATGACACTACTAGGTTATGCATTAATACTTGGAGGAACAATATTATCAGCTGGTGCTTCAGGAGCTATTATAGAGTTCTTGGGCTTTATACTACCGGTTGCTACTGGTGGATTAACACCACTAGTTAGGCTACCACAACAACTAAGAATACTTGCACTTGTAACACCTTTTAGTTACCCCGCTGAATTACTAAGACACTCACTACTAGGAACACCACTAGTACTCAGTATAGGAGAGGCGACACTCTATGGTGGAGTCTACGCACTAGTCTTCTTTACACTCTCTATACTATATTTTAAGTACCAGTTAAGAAAAGTACTACGTGAGGGTGTGAGGTTAACGGCTAGGTAAAGTCAGCTACGACCGCACCTGTCACTTAATCCAACTAGCCCGCCAAAATCATCACTATAAGTAATATTTCTAAATCGAGTTTAAATTACTTAATAGGTGAGTATTTCTCAAGTATTCTACGTACTTCTTCAGATATGCCTTTAGTGACTATATCCTTGTGATCTACTTCTAGTAGTTCCAATGGTTCTCTTAAGCCTTTTTCCCTAATCATCTCTAAGAACACCTCAATAAAGACTCCTGGAGAATTAATCTTACCTGAAGGCGGACACTTGTCTATGTGTGGTTCACCAAACCAACATGGATTACTAGTAGTTACTTTCACAGCGCAAGATGGACTTCCCTCAATACCTATGATAATGTATTCACAGCCGTCTTTAACGAGTTCTTCAAGGAGTTTAATATATGGTTCTAGTATTCTTCTAGAGAATTCTCTGTAAGATGCTGTATCGTATTGTTCACGACTCATCCACCACCTCTTAAGACCTAGGTAAATTGTCTCAGGGCATGGTAACTGAATTACACCATAACCCCTCTCAATAATAAACTGTATAAGGCTTGAAACAACACCTACATGACTAGCCAATGGCTTAACAACAGTATTCTGATTTAATAAACAATGTGCTAGAACAACAATTCGTTTACCCGGAGAACTCTTCAAATCATCCACCATGAGAATAAATAATAGTAGTATTAAGTTAAAATACTAGTTAAAAATACGTGTATTAAGTACTTAACATATTTATCTACCCATATATAGTTATAGTTTTCTTTAAACAGTTTAATTGACAATAGATATAAAGAAGTCACTGACATTTATACCAGTGGGTCCTGTATACACAGCTAATCCAAGTTTATTGAAATACTCGTAGCTGTTATTTTCTTCTAAGTATTCTTCAGGTATAAGACCGTTTCTCGGCAGATGGTGGTTCATTGTCTTTCATCTTCAATAATTTCGAGCTCTCCACCATCTACTTCTCAACGGCT
>JAJHQS010000049.1 GCA_020833225.1 Desulfurococcaceae archaeon | reverse complement strand
TATACTTTTCAATTTTCAATTTTTCAATTAAGGAAGCAACAATACAGATCACTTAACATCTAGTCTAGTGAAACAAACATAACCTAATAATAAATCAAAATAGCAATAACCAAGAGACCGCGGGCTCACCGCGATTTGAATTAGATCCTCCGGCTCCGTGGGCCGGCATCCTATCCTAGCTAGGCGACGAGCCCTTATGTATTTACCTGTTAATTGTTTTTGAGTATTCATCTGCTATTTGTAGTGGTATAGGTGGTTTTTGCCTTCTACTAGTAGTTGCTTTACTATGGCTACAGCGTCTTCTAGTCTTATGTTATTACCTATACTCACATATAACTCTGTGTTTTTCGTATTTTAGTACTCCCCCTACTAATCTACCATGTGCTCTTATAAATAATCTATTATCAACCACTACTAGTTCTCCATATAGTTTCTTCTTTGCAACTCTAATACTTGGCTTATCTAGTACAAATCCAAGGTGTGTAATTAGTAAGGTGCTAGAAGCAGTTGACCAAGCGCTTCCACTAGATACTAGTAGAGTTAAGTATATTACAGCATTCGACTCCTCTTATAAAGGTAGTAAGCAGTACACGGTCATCGTGGTTTACAGCTTGGTTGATAGTAGAGTAGTTGAGAAAATACATGCTTCGGTTGATGTAAAGGCACCATATATACCTGGACTACTAGTAAAGAAGTACCTGGGTATATGAGGGCCCTCTCAGTTTAGACGGGTGGTAGCTTGAGGGGGATCGAGCCCATCATAGCGGCTGTGATACTAGTGACTGTAACCCTAGTCGTCGCCATCGGGGTCGTGGGCTGGTTGATGAGCTGGTGAGGTGGGGTGAAGTAGCTGGAGTCGCTGGTGATACACTCAGACAGCAAGCTACACGCCCTTGGCGACAGGGCTGAGTTACTGCTGTGAGAGGTTTGGGGGTAGCGTGATGAACTGCCTATCAAGTAATTAAAAGTATTTACAGTCAATCACAAATCTTGATGAGTGGTGAACGTTGTAATATATCGTATGTTTCTTTTTATGTTTTTCTATGTTTCTGCGTACTTGTATTATTCTGATGTTGATTTAGATGCTTTAAGTGTGACGTATTGTAGGTTTATTGTAAAATATTTTGTATAACCAGATACACGACTTAACTAGGTTAGTAACAACAAACTACCAGGGGGTTTTAGTGAGATTGCTAGGTATCCCTGAGACCTATAGTAAAGAGGGGTATGTTATTGTTAAACCTCTTGTTAAAAATGTTCTTGAATGCCTTGGCTCTCTTGTATTCAACGATTCTGGTAGAAGAGTGGGTGTTGTCACTGATATTATTGGTCGTGTAGATGATCCTAGAGTAGTTGTTAAACTTGATGATAGAGATCTCGGCGAATTCCTAGTATCTAGGCGAGAGAGACTTTATTTTACTAAGAAAGCGAAGAGAGAAAAGAGGTGAGTTAATATAGCGAGTATCTCTTGTCCTTATTGTAAAAGTAATAATGTAGTATTTGATGAGCATTTCTACGTATATGTGTGTGCACACTGTGGTACAGTTTTAGATGAACATCCTTTTCACAATAGTGAGGAGGTGTTAGGAGAAGACTCTCTACCTAGGTATAGTGGAGCTTATACAAGTAGAGTACATGACCGTGGAGTTGGTAGTACAGAGATCTCAGGTGATTTAAAACAACATGTGAGAGAGGGGCGTGTGTGGGTTGCTAGAAATATTGATGCTCGAATAGGTAAGAATGAGCGGAGATTAACTAAAGCGCTGAGAGAACTTAACGAACTTATTAAAGTACTAAATACACCAACAGCTGTCGCTGAAACCGCTGGTGAAATATTACACAGAGTTATAAAGGGTTGTAGTTTTAAAGAGACTACAATTAAGAGAATTGTTATAGCATCTCTCTACATTGCTTATAAGGTATGTGGATATCCAAAACCAGCTAAAGTCTTTGTAAAAGAACTTGGAGTTTCTGAAAGTGATCTATGGGAAGGTCTGAGGAGAATAAGAAACCTAAATAAGACTGAGAAACCTCTCTCCGAGACGAGTGATCCAAGATACTATGTAAACTACATCTCATGGGGTTTAAACCTTAAACCCTATAACACAACACTGGCAAACGAGATCCTTGCAGCTGTCAAAGACAACATTAAAGTTAGCGGTAAGAGTCCCGCAAGCCTAGCTACAGCTGCTGTATATCTGGCTTGCATATTACTCAATGAGAGACGTAGCCAATTAGAAGTAGGACGTACTGTTGGCTTAACAGATGTCGCTGTGAGAAACGCGTATAGCTCACTAGTCGAATCCCTGGATATCGATATTTTAATGTGATCTCTTTCTAGCTGTCATATTGTTTATTTAGAATAAAAGAATAAAAGGTATATTACACCTTAAACGCTACTCCTAAGTGGAGGTATGTTTTGGCTATTAAAGGGTATTAACATGTCGAGTAGTCTCAACAAGAATGATGTAATCTTATTAAAATGGCTACTAAGGCAAAGCAAAAATGGCGAAGAAGTATATCAGAGCATGATTCCAGTTAAAACTAAGCTTAATCCAAAAGTCGTCTCTAAAGTTTTAAATAAGCTTGAAAAAATAGGGGTCATAGAAAGAGTTCCAATTATATATAATAAGAGGAAAACTTACATTGTAAAACCCAACGTTGAAATAGCTATTAAAGTACTTAAAGAGATCGGAGAAGACTATGTAGATATAGATGAAGTCGTTAGAGAAGTTCTTTCTATACCATGCATCTCATGTCCTCAAACAGAAAAATGCTATGAAGGTGGTTTTTACGACCCAGTATTCTGCCCTCTACTCACAGAGTACATTAAGAGCAAGACCAATATGAAAAATAAAGAGCAAAATTATACCTTTAAGATTTTTAAACCAAGCTAATAAAAATACCTTATGGAGAAGTCAACGCGACATAAAGTAATGACTTAACTCTAGTTGTGAAAGTATATTGACGGGATGACCATGAATCCCAAGCTGACATGTTGATGAAACCGGGCGCTGAGGACCGTGATTTCAAGGGAGAAATAGAAAACCCCCTGCTTCTTCGTGTCTCACTAGGTTACTTTGACCATTTTTAAAAGAAAATCATAAATATCAATACACCAAAGTAAAGGGGTGAGAATAAATAGTAATTAGACTCTTGTGAGGGTAAAGAATTATAAGAGGCGCTAGATCTTTTATATTGGGTAAAAGCTCAAACCCCCATATTTAGGCCTTATAATACCGGCTTCTCTGAGTTTAACTATTTTCCATGCTATTTCTTCTTGGTGTAACCACTCACCATAACCTCTGTGTGAGCCAATAATACGTGCTATGTGCTTCTTGACTTCTACTGGTATTGGAGTAGGGGTTGTATTACTTAGAGGTGTACCTGGTAATGGCATGAAATAATGTACGTGTATTCTACCACCTTTATCAACAACCCACTTAGCTAGCTTAAGTGTATCAAACATATCCTCTTTCTCCTCTCCTGGGAGGCCAAGTATGAGATCAATATCGGGTATAAAATTATATTTTAATGCAACTTCCACGGCGTTTTTTACATCCTCAACACTATGTCTTCTGCGTAGAAATCTTAATAAGCGTTCACTACCAGACTGTGCACCAATAATTATCCTCTTATTCGCTACATACTTACTTAAAACTCTCATAGTTTCATCTGTGACATATTCAGGTCTAACTTCACTGGGGAATGTCCCATAGAATAATCTACCATTATACTTATCACAAATAGCTTTAATCGAGCTGAGGAAGTATTCAAGTAAATCAGCTCTAGGTATTTGGGAAGAAGTCTTAAGTCCATAAGACATGCCATTTGGAGTAATAAATCGCACATCTTTACCATGTCTTTTAAGAAATATTTCAACATAGTATGCTATTTTTTCAACATTTCTATGTCTATATTCAAACCCATGCATATAAGAAACTTGACAGTAAAAACACCCATAAGGACAACCCCGAGTTATTTCTATTGGTTGAAAAATACCTCTCCAGTATGGGAAAGGATCGTATTCATTAAGGTCTACTCGCACTCTTCTACCAGTGAAAATAAGTTTATCGTCTTCTATGTAAGTTAAACCTTTAACCCTCTTCACATCACCTCCATTTTGAAGCTCTAGAATAAATTCTGTTAAAGAGCTCTCACCTTCTCCTATAAATACATAATTAAATCCCAAGGATTTCAGAGAACCAAGAGGATCTCCTGTGGCATGAGGACCTCCAGCAATAGTAATACAGCCTCTATTTTTCAAGTCTTTAACTAACTTAACGAGATCTGAGAAAAAAGCTTCATTAGTAAGCATTGTGGTGAGCAGGCTGAAAGCTACTACACATGTGTCTCCACGAGACCTGATGTCTCTTGCTTTCATATAAACATCTTTAAGGCTACTAGCGAGATCTATGTTCACATCACGACAAGCTCTATCAATAGCGGCTATTAGTGGATTAACACTATATCTCACTCGCTTATCATAGTAGAACACTATATTGAGTCTCGTAGTTAGTCGCCCCTAAATTAAAATGTTTAAATGGAGTTTTTATCATTGGTAGTATACGGAGCGTGGTTACGATGAAGAGTATTGAGCTAAAACCCGAGGAAGTAAATGAGCTCGCAAAAAGAATAAAGTTAAAAGTACTACATGAAGACAGCGATATTGTTCTTGCAAGCGCCCCCAACGATGATCAGCTCGTAGAGATCGTTAAAGAGATCCTTAGTTATAAGCCAATGAACTTAAAAGAAATTCACCACATACTCTCAGGTATAGCTAGTGAAGATAAGATCAGAAAAGCCCTTAATAATTTGATCTCTCGTGGAGAGGTTTATATAGATAGTAGTAATGGAAAATATATCTTAGCATCCGCTTAAATAAAAGCTGCCTCCCAAAGTCTTAATAACACCTCGTAGAAGTTCTCCGCAATAAAACTAACACCTGCTTTTTTAAGAATACTTGTTCTTGCAGCACTACCAATACCAATAAAGACGCCGCCAGCCTTAATACAACTATAGTAGTCTGTTACATAGTCACCTATACATATAAACTCTCCTAGAACACTATATTTCCTCTTAGCATGTTCAATGAGGGGTGTTTTATCAAACAAGAACTCTTCTCTCAGAGAGAGCAAGGGGAGAGTATGCATAGTAATCACATCATCTATCAGCTCGTCAATACCATGTCTGCGTAGATCGCTCCATATGTACTCCGGGTGAGTCTCTCTACCTGAAATCACCACTATTTTAATACCTAGATTCCTCATCAAGAGTAAAAATTCTCGTAAGCCAGTACGTGGGAAACTATGTCTTGAGATATATGATTGCCGGAATCTCCTCCAAAAATAATCTTCATGAATCATTCGTGGAATTCTATTCTTCAATGTATCTGATTCAAGTTGTTTTGAGAACTCATTAAAACTAATGCACTTTTCTCCAAATTCTCGGAGAGTATTACAGAAAGTTTCATAGAAGTCGGTATCATTAATAACGGCTGAGAGGTCATAATCTAACACAATCATTTCAAGTCTTCTAAACACGTTTAAAACACCGATATCAGTTATCGGGAGATTCTTCACAATTCCGTCTTCGGCAAATTCATCATACAGTTTTTACTACTACAAAGTGCTTTATATAACCTAGGAGGGTTTGTAGGGTTTAATAGTTAATGGGGAGTTATATGAATAGCGATCACCTATCTCTATGCAATCGATTTAATAATGTATATTACTGTGAAGGATTATCATTTAGAAGGGCTATAAAATTATCTTTAACAGAGAATTCCCTCATCGTATTTAAACACGATATTAAAGAAATAATTATATGTGATAGTGGTAGTTTTCAAGTATATATATGGGGTTCTGATAAGTACACTATCTGGTCACTACCTAGCGGCGAGCATTTATGTCTAATTCTACGAGAACTATATATTGACGAGTGTGAAGGCTTCTATGTAATTTCGAAAAAACCAAGTGCATGTAGAGAGCTAAAGATCTCTACATGTGAACTTGAAATTTTAAAACTGCTAACTCAACTAAACTCCTCACTATTCATATTACTTGATGAAGTTGACACAGAATATGAGCTTATCAACACTTTAAAACGCAGGGAAAAAAGTGAAATATGCCCTGAAAAACTCGAAACAATCAAGAAATTTCTGAGAGAAAAATGAAATCCTACTGAATTTTTGAATTTCACGATATAATTACAACTAAAAGCCTGTGACCGATCTAAAAATAGTTGTGATTAGTTGTAAGTAAATGTTAATATGTGGTTATTCTTCTGCGTGTGCTGTGTAAA
>JAJHQS010000048.1 GCA_020833225.1 Desulfurococcaceae archaeon | reverse complement strand
TACCCTACCTTATTGACGAGTGGCTATATGACTCCATGTTCTATATTCGCGACGTAGCTATTAACAGACTTGACGAATACATTGTCAAGAAAATAGATGAGGCTTTAGATGTACTTGGCATAAAGTCGGAGCCTTTTGAGCCATATAAGTCCCTTGCAAAGCTCAACCCATTTGAACCCCACATATTGGCACTAGGCAAGATCAGGGGCTTCCTCGGTTAGAGCACACAAAGTTTAACCTAGGTTCCTCCAAGCTAGTTGAGATATGAGTGAAGAGAATTAAGAGTGCGTAGTTAAAAACAGAGCTTTAGTTAAATGAGTTCCTCTATTGGTAAGTAAGTCACTATTATATCCCATTAGCTTTAATACATGCCTAAGCCGGAGGTCCCGGGTTTAAATCCTGGTAGATCTGCGTCTTCTACTTGCGTATTTAATATCCTAATAAGAATTATAAAAAGATCTTATGGTCAAAGAGACTTTAATGAAATAGCGTCTTCTGTATTCTGATATGTGGGAATTAACATTTGAGGTATTAATGTTGTTTTACAGGTGGTCAAGAACGTCCATAGATTTGTTATAACGCTTAAAACTCTCTCATGAACTTACATAGCAATATAGTTTTACACACATGATTAAAATATCGCTGAAAAGACTATAGCGTTTTATGCTTAATTTATCTTTGGGAAAGATTTAAATAACAGCTAAACTACAGAGTTATAAGATGGTGAATCACCTTGACATATAGAGTTCCTAAATTAGCGCTTGTGGAAATATACTAGTTCTACTCAGTTAACATGGTGTTAGATTAGATAAAAATAACTGCTTAAATTAATCCACTAAGTTATGCAGTATACTCAGTGAGATATTTAGCTTAGTAGTGTCAGTGTGGGTTTAGAGTATATGAACCAATCACAGATCTAGATTAATAAATTGAGTTATTGTTAAAGCTGTTTTAACCTTATTCTCGATTTTTAATTCACAGTTAAAGTAGCTTTCCTTGTTGTAGATGTGTTACTAGGTTAAGTTATTGGAATTATTGTAAAGAAATATTGTGAAATATTTTTAACTTTTTGCATCGTTTTAATTACTTGAGGGTATCTCTATGAGTTTAAGATCGTATTGGAAATATCTAGTAGCAGTATTTTTACTATCGACTGTAATATTACCATTTATAGTTCCTATTACTATGTCGAGTGAAATAGGGTATAGTGTAGCTTTGAGTAGAGCATATATTAGCCCTATTTTAATGAGTAATGAGTATTGGGTTTATGGAGCATATGTTGAAGATTCTTCACTATTATCATTTAGAGAGCTTGGTGAGGGATTACAAATAGTTGAGAATAATGTGGAAACTGGTAGAATACTTGTAGTCTTAGATAAGAATACTCCTGTAACAGTACTTAGAGGTAGAGTTTTAGGATTATATGCTGTTCTCCCAACACATATTTATAATTTAGCCTATGTCTTAGTGTCTAGAGATCAAGTTGAGTTATTATCGAGGACTCCAGGTGTTTTAGCACTACTACCAGATGTTAGATTAGATGCTTTAATCAATAAGGAGCAAGAGCAGTTTAAATTAGGCGAAGAGGATGTTGAATGGTTTAATAGTATTCTACAAGCTACAGGTACGAGTAGTAGTGGATATCACTACACGGTTAATATTACAGGCGCTATTGATGTCTGGTTACAATATGGTATTAGAGGTGAAAATGTAAAATTAGCAATAATAGATACTGGAGTAGATTATGGCTCACCTGGACTTGGACTTGAAGCTATAGCTAGAGATGAGCATGGTTTACCACTAGTATTAGATGTTAGTAGCTTAGGCCTAGTATTAACGCCAATAGCTGCTAATGTTACTCCAGATGGATTCATAGTGGTTGATCCAACATACCTATATGTGTTTTACCCGCCATACTATGTGTTTAGGTGGAATGCTAGTCTATGGATTAGAGTACGTGGTTGTAGAACATTTGATGGCTGGCTACCATTCCCGGCAGATAATAAGTGGTATATTGGTGACATTAAAGCCTATGGTCCAGTTAAATTTGGACTATTATTACAATACATATCTGTGAGTATTGGGGGGGTGTCTTCAACACTACTTTACACAGTTCCAGTAATACTTGTTGATAGTAATGGTGATAAAATTTATGATACATTATATGCTGATACAACCACAGTACTCTACTTGTTAAGGTGGGCTTTAAGCCCAGCACCATGTAACGTCACTATACCTGGTACACTAGGATTACAGCCAGATTTCTCATTTGCCGATGAAACTCCAATTAAATATGGTAGTGAAATTATAGCTAGAGATCTAGATGGTGATGGATTAAACGACTACTCTATTGGAACACTAGCAGGCTATGTCTATGACGCAGCATTTGCCATTATATTAGAGAAGACTGGTACATGGAAGAGTATTATTCCAAAAATACCTCCAATGCGTGGTTACTCTACTACTGGTCCTATTGAAGTGTGGAGTGGTGAGCCTATAGCACTAATATGGCCTGGTCTAGATCCACGTGGAGACTACGCAGTTATAGAGTATGATTACCACAGTCATGGAACATTCTGTGCTGGGACAGCTGCTAGTAGAGATTATTATGCTGAAACTGGTTATGGTGTGAGGAGTATTAGTGGACAAGCACCAGCTGTTAAAATAGCAGCTGCACCAGCACTATATTATGGCACAGTAGCTGTCTCAGTATACTTCTTCACAGGATTTGACCTTGTAACACCATATGGTGAAGGCTCAATATCACTATGGCCAATACTACTAGCTAATCCATGGATAGCTTTTGAAGGGTGGAGTTGGAAGTGGACTTATACAGGATTACACCAAGTTGACATTACAAGTAACTCTTATGGTATTAGTGGCTGGGCTTTATGGGGTTGGAATAGTGGTATGGATCCTGAGAGCTTACTCTTCGACTATACAACACTAGTATCTGGAACAACACACTTCATAGCTGTGGGTAATGGTGGACCAGGCTATGGTACTATAGCTTCACCAGCTGCTTCAACACTAGCTATTAGTGTTGGTGCAGCTACAGAGTTTACTTATAGACCTCTCTATGGATATGCTTGGCCAGGTTCTAGTAGGCAGGTTGTGAGTTGGAGTAATAGGGGTCCAACTGAACTCGGTGTTATAAAACCAGATGTTGTAGCTGTTGGTTCATTTGCATGGGCTGTTGGTAGGACTTGGCAAGCTCTAGGTTCTAGAACACTGAGTGGAAAACTAGTATATGCATTATTTAGTGGTACTAGTCAAGCTACACCAATGGCTGCTGGTGTAGGTGCACTTGTAGCATCAGCATATAAAGCTAAATATGGCTCAAGAATACCACCATATCTGCTAAAAACAGTTCTCATGAATACTGCGCATGACATGGGCTTTGATGAGTTATCACAAGGTGCTGGCTTTGTAAATGCTTATAGAGCTGTAACAGCTATACTTCAAGAAGATTATCCTAAAGTCTACTCTACGAGTATATTGAGAGACATATTATCAGAGCTATCAGAATCTTATACTTCAATAACTCATGGTGAAGAATTACTTGATACATGGTTTGAGCCTAAGATATATATTCCACTAATACCAGCCGGTAGCTTAGCTACGAGGCAACTAGTTATTGAAGGCCCTGGCACATATAAGTTATATCCTGTTAGATTAGAGCGTGTTGAAACAGTAAACTTCTGTGACGTCGTGAAGAGGATTATTGAACCTACAGTAATAGTGTCTTGTAGTGGTGATACAGTAGTATTAAATGTCACAGCT
Source organism: Desulfurococcaceae archaeon (assembly GCA_020833225.1). Classification (GTDB taxonomy): domain Archaea; phylum Thermoproteota; class Thermoprotei_A; order Sulfolobales; family Desulfurococcaceae; genus UBA285. The sequence goes on along the minus strand of JAJHQS010000048.1, from coordinate 3,000 downwards.
TCAACAATATATGGTCACTTAATAGTAGACATAAATGCACTTAATAAATACAAGTTCTTTGAAATAGAACTCACATATCCATTTGAATACTTTGAGCGTGGTGGTAGAAGCGGGGTCTACAATAACACTATATCGACTAATATACTTGAATTAGCATATTGGATTGATGTAAAAGCTGATAATGTGTTCTCATGGCTTGAAACAGCTAGAATAATGTATGATATTCGTGGAGCTAACTCCTTGAGAATTCAAATTGGAGATCTCCAGGGACAAATCAGAGAGATAGAAAATCTCGCAAAAGTATACATGGGTGTAGATCCAACAACATTACCAAGATATCTAGTTGTGAGAATCGGTGTTAGTGGTGCAACATATAGAGGACTATTACCAATTAAAGCGAGAATTTCAGGATATGCTCTTAAAACATGGGATGCTATTAAGTTAACAGCCCCAATATTATATGTATTTAAGGGTAGTAGAATAGTAACAGCTATTGTAAAAGCACCATTAGAGCCGGGATTCTATAGTGGCTATATTGTAGTTGAAGAATTAACTAGAGGAATTAAGTCACTAATACCAGTATCATTCTTCGTACCTATTGAAATTAAGAGTGAAAACCCATATACACTAACACCACGCGTAGAGAACACTACTAGGAGAAACACTGATCTAAGGGGAGTATTTGACTACACGTGGAGATATGAGTCTGGTGATTGGCGCGTATTTAAAGTACTAATACACCCAACACTAGTATCTATTAGAGCACTCGGTGTTAGAGTTACATGGCCTGTTCTCGGAGACCCCAATTACGCTAGTAACTTAGATGTACATGTATATGGACCATACAAATACTACATGGCTGACACTGAGAGCGGCAGGGTCTATGAGTATAGTGTTAATGGCGTCCAATTAGCAGCAGAGCTATCGAGAGATCCACGTGGTGGCAGTGGCTATAATCCAACTAGGTTCTGGGATACTATTGGTCCAGGAGAATCATTAATAATAACACCAGTACTTCACAGTGGAGTATATAGAGTAGTTGTTAGAAATATACAGTTTAGTGGATTAGTCTTTGAGGAGCCATTTACACTCGAAATAATACCAGTCTCTATTAGAGTAGATTGGACATATAGTTACCTAGAGAGAGGTTATGAGTTTATAATTACATTAAAGACTATTGATACTAGACTACTACCAGTAGACCTCGGCGTAGACGAGAACGCTATGGTTACAGTTAAGCCTGGTGAAAACTACTATGTTAATCTCACAGAGCAAGGATTCACAGTCTACATTAAGAGTATTGAGATAACTGAAGGAGTATTCAAGGCAATAATAGTAATAAGTCCACCTGAAACAGCATTAAGAGGAATATACACAGTAGCTGCAGGATTAATAACAATAATACCTGTGACAACAGTAGGCTGGTATGATAGTGGGACAAGAGTAGTATACTATGAATGGCCTATTACACAAATATACCTTAAATTCCCATTAACATAAACTCTTTTCCCCACACCCCTTTTTCAACACCCCCTACCATATTTCCTCCTCGAAGAATAGTTAACAACATATGATTATATTTCCCAGTGCTCTAAGTAGAATTGGTGTAGAGGAGTGTTTGAATTACTTACTAAGAGACTTCTTGATAAACTGAGAGAGGAAGCATTAAGGAGAGATGCATCTATAGAGGAGCTTGTAGTTGAAATACTCTCTAAAGCCCTCAACACATCATTAGATCTAAGTGAAAAACTCGGACTACACCTTAAACTATCTGAGAAGTTCTTAAAAGAAGCTGAGGAGTTTCTTATTAAGGGTGACTATGTCCAGGCCTCCGAGAAAAGTTGGGGGGCTGCAGTACAGATGATCAAGGCCTTAGCTACTAAAGAGGGTAAAGAGCTTAAAAGTCACAGTAGCTTGTGGATTTACATGAACGACCTTGTTAAAAGAACTCAAGACTCCGAATTAAGGCGGTTATGGTGGACTGCAAATCTATTACATCAAAACTTCTACGAGAACTTCATGACCTCAGAAGACGTTATATTAGCTGTAGAAGATGTTAAGAAATTTATTGAGAAATTAAAAAAGCTAATGTAGACTCTACGATATTTAAAGAATCCACTAACGATCATTTAATATAATTCTCCTTATGTGTCCCTAAATAATATAATATTTCACTTAACTCTAGGCGTTCTCTTAATTCCCATGAAGATGAGTAATATCCCTATGATGATGGGTAGTATTGTAAATAAGTATAGTAGTCCTGCCTTCTCAAGTATTGCTAGTATTAGAAATCCGAGAATTCCTAGTAAGAAATTCCAAAAGCCAATTCCACCTGCTCCTAATTGATGTATTAATATGTTTGATAATTTATTTAGTGTTAATGTAAATGTAAATACTAATGTAAAACCTGTAAATAAATTAATTACACCACCCGTGATAAATAAGTTAAATATTAGTTTAGAGTGTACACCTCGACTAACAAAATAACCGGTTATATATGAGATCGTGGAGAAAAACCATGGGAGAAGTGCACAGAAAATTGTGAGAATAAATTCAATAACACTAACCCCTCTTAAAATGCCAAATACTGCAAAGAAATTGAGAAAAACATATAAATCTAGAAATCCAAAACCCTGAAATAAATAATGACGTGCTTTTAACTCTCTTAACTCAGCGTTCACCACCTGCCAAGACTTGTAATTATCTGTGGATAGCTGTGAATGCTTGGCGAGTGGTTCATCACGCTACCTCCGAGCCCCCTCACCGCAGTGGCTCACTACTAGTCGCCTAGCGGTTCACCACCCTGCGGTTCTCGGAAACCCAGAGACACCAATAAATATGTAAATCTCTTGGTTTTATAAATTTTACAGAGGCTCAACATACACCATAACCCCGAGAAGTATACAGCTATATACAAAACACTTCAAACCTGTTTCTCTAGCTTCCTCCTCCTAATAGTAATTTTCAAAACATAACACACTCTACAATACACTTTATACT
>JAJHQS010000017.1 GCA_020833225.1 Desulfurococcaceae archaeon | reverse complement strand
TATAGAATATATTTATATAGATAAGTAGTGTGTGATAGTTATCTTGATGTTTAAGGCTTTAAGACGGTTTAGTAAGAGCATTGGCATATTAGTTGTAAATGTCTTAGTTTATATTCTACTAGACTACTTTTACAGAGCCGAGAGTACTCGGCAACCTATTCCTGGAAGCACTCCTTTCCCTTATGAATGGTTACCTCGCCCTATCTATATACAACTATTGCTCCTTGTTCTCGGAGTAATACACATACTTATAGTTCTTACATTAACATCTAGTATGGTTTTTGCCGCTTTAAATAGATTGTGTTTTTATTTTCAAATAATAATATTAGGTTATGATAATTTATCAATAAATAGCTTGATCAGGGAGTTCGTATCGCTATTAATTACACTGATTATTGCAAGATTACTTATAACGGTAAAAGTACTTAGCGTATACCCCAGTAGTAGAGAGTTTAGGGAGGCTGCCAGGGTTTTATCTATTCGAGAGTTATGTATGAGAGATCTTCTCAAAGCTACACCTATATTACTAGCCTCTCATAGCATAGCGTACTCAATATTCACATTATTGTTAACTATGTTACTTACTACTAGAGGTGTTACGTTAGAAAACCTTGCTAAGTCTGGTATTTTAAATCTATATATACAGCTCTCCCTTCTAATACTCGCACTTCTATATGCTCCTAATAGAGAGTTATGCGAGATAGCACTACTAGGCGTGTTTTCTGCTACAGGACTACTAGGATTATCGCCTTTACTAATGATCTTGCCTAGGAAAATATCATACATTACTCAAATAAGTAGAGTTTTTTACAAAGAACCCGTAGGCGTATTCATAGGTATTGCTGAGGCTGAATTGGCTTATGGAGAACCGCGCAACATATATAGTGGCGTCTCCCAGGAATACTTACTCGGTACTAGTAGTAGAGAAACCTGGTTTTTTAGAGAAGTACTTCAACCTATTTATGTTAAACTAGAAGACTTAAACACTCCACACATTGTGATCGTTGGAGCTTCAGGTACCGGAAAAACCACACTAGTAAAACATCTCGTGTTAGAGTTTAATCGGACTTATGGTTATCGCTTCTTAATTATAGATCCTCATGGTGAGTATTCAACTCTGACCAATAATACTCCCTGCAGAGTTATTGATGCTTCAAAATACACTATAAACCCCTTAGTGCTTGAAAACACTTCACCTAGAGATAGGGCTTTACAATTATCACACGTCATAGCCTCTATTTTTAAACTAGGCTTTATTCAGAGAAAAATGCTCGAAGAAGTGATCTTGAGAACATATGCTAGTAGGGGCATAACGGAGAATCCAGATACGTGGAGGCTTAAACCTCCAACTTTAGGGGATATGGTATCTGTATGTAAAGAACTTAGTGAGTTAAATCAAGAATACCTCAGAATACTACCCTACTTAAGCCTCATTAGCGAGAATATTGGTTTTGGCACTTATCTCAGCATAGAAGATTTACTGAGAGAGAACACTATTATAGATTTGAGTAGAGTCTCAAGTGATTTTGCAAAAGCAATATTTGTAGAGACTTTAATGTATATGTTAATAAGCAAGATGTATAGTGCCGGGAAAATTCGCCTACAACTAGTCATAGATGAAGTTAGACATATTATGCCGCGAGCACTAGGCATGGAGCTCTTATCGAGAATATTCATGGAAAGCAGAAAGTTCGGCTTCTCTACAATAGTTGTTTCTCAAGATGTTAAGAGAATACCGAAAACTCTACTAAATAATGCAGGTTTACGGGTTTTCTTTACACTCAATGAGCCTGAAAGTATAAAAATAGCTGCTGACATAATTGGTGGTGCTGTTAAAGCTAAGAGTTTATGTATTTCAGAGGTTTTAAAATCTCTAAAGCAATATACTTATATAGTTCACGCTACAGGCTCTGAGAACATCTTTATCATGAAGCTAAGTCTCACTAAACCTTAATAAAGCCACATGTAAAATAAAGTTCACATCATACTTAAGGTAAGATGAATAGCATACTTAACAATAAAATACTAAATTTTAGTTGACTAGTAGAGGTAGGGAAAATGATTCTAGAAGAGAATTCAGGTGAAGAAGAACTTGAGAGTGTAAGGGAAGAAGAAAAAGAAGAGGAGGGTGAAGTGATCATTGATCAACTAAAATATCTCATTGATATCAGTAAACTCTGGCATAATATTCTACAAGGTAATTTGCCTCTGGAGTCTCTAATAGTAACACATAAAGAAGCCAAGGTAAAGAAACCTAAAACAAAAGTGAGTAAGAAAGAGGTGAAAAAGAGGGTAAAGAAGAAGGTCACTAAGAAAGCTAAGAAGAGTAAAAGCAATAAATAATACTTTAATTGAAGAGCGTGTTTATAATTGAGCACCTTGTACTCTAAGATTAAAATCCGCATGAGCTCTGGAGATCTCAATTGACAGGTTTTTAGTAAGCCAACAATACAAGTTTTTCTAAGAGTTAAAAGGTATTTTAGTGAGAGGCCACTATGTTTAACATAGGCGTAAAGGTGTTAGTATTGATTAAAGTTACATATCCAAATGCTTCTAAGCTTAAGCGAGTGTTTCAAGTATTAGTTAAAATTAGCGATGAGCTTCCATTTTTTATTACACAAGAAGCTTTTGAAGTCAAAGTTATAAGTCCTGATAAGACGATCATGGGGGTTTTCCGAGCACCTAGCGTAGTGTTTGAAGAATATAGCATAAGTGAAGAAGAGGGCTTTATTGTCTCAGGAACAGAGCTGAAGAAAGCTATTAAGAGGGCTGCTAAAAATGATGTAGCTGTTTTTGAGCTCGATAAGGAGAATAGCATACTTAAAATAACTCTGCGTGATAAAAAAACAGGACTGGAAAGAGAGCTAGGCGTGCCCTTAGTACCTAAGCCCATTGAACCACTGCCCGAATTACAATTAGAGCTTGGTGTAACTTTTACTATGTTATCCCAAGACTTCAAGAACATTATTGGTGATCTTAAATTGGTTGGAGACGAAGCTGTCTTTACATATGAGGCTGGAAAAATTATTATTTCTAGTACTGAGCAACAGAAAGAATATAAGTGTGAATTAACTGAGGGAAACCCCTTAATACTAGTATCTTCGCTGGTTGAGAAGGCTAAGGCATCGTACAGTATAGATTTATTAGTAGAAGCTGCCAGAGCAACGGGTGTTGCTAAAAATGTGACAGTGTCTTTTGATACTGGTAAACCGCTAAAAGTAGAATATGATATAGGCGATGGTAGTAAGTTAGCATATTGGCTAGTACCTAGAATTTAAAGTATGAGGAGTTCCTAGCTCTTACTACTCTCAAGAGATTTCATAAGTTCTTCAAAAACCCTTTTTCTCTCTTCAGCACTAACCCCTCTACTTTTTAACTGTAATGATACCGGCTTAGTTGAAATTTTCCATGTAGGTGATTTACAAGTATTCATCCATAGAGGACAACTCACACAGCACATAAAGTCTACTGAAAGCTCTGGGAACATAGCACACCTTGATGTAGGCTTATAAAGCCCGCAGAAATCACATCTCTCCCAGTATATTGTCACTTCTACACACCCATAATCATTCTCATTAGTAATTTTTAGGTCATTAGAGCTTTATAATATAAAAGTCTATTTTAAAATTACGAGCTCCTACCGTGTTAGGATAGATGTTAAAATGTTAGTTAGTAGAGCTGACGTATATGCAACTATAAGCATTATTACTACTACCCCCACTGTAAGCTTATAACTCCTAGTTTCACTATATATAGTTGCAATAGTAGCTAAACAAGGTACATAGAGCGTTATAAAGATAGCTAATGTTATAATTGAATGCTCTGAAATACCTATAGTAATAAATGCTTCTCTAATACTCTCAGCACCTGTCACTATGAGGAGAGTGGTAATAAAGATCTCTTTGGCAAGGAAGCCAGCGATGAGCGCTAATACTATGATCCACGCGTTTTCTCCCACTATGCCTAATGGTGTAAGTATGGGTGTAAGGTTCTTTGAAAATAAAGCTCCTAAACTTTCACTAGGTGTATCTATAAGACTCAATGATGGAGAGACATGTGTTAATAACCAGAACAAGAGATTAGCCATGAATATTATTGTCCCTGCTTTTACTAAGAAATGTTTTGTATGCCACCAGGTATACCACCAAACAACTCTAGGTATTGGTCTATGGAGAGGAGGTTGTTCTAGTAATAGCCTGATCTCTACAACTTCTCCCCGCTTAAGACTCCATAAGTAAAGGGCATATCCAAGAGCGAAAAACACTATAAAAGCTACTATGTAGCTTAGAGCTAGTACTAGGAAACCCTCTTTTACAGCCGTAGCTAAAGCAAGTAAAACCACAAGCCTAGCTTGACAAGGTATAAAAGGTAAAAGCATAATTAACCTAACTCTTTCAGTGCTACTTGGAACTGCACGCGTTACTAATATTCCTGGGACATTACATCCAAGTGATATTGACAGAGGAAAGAGCGCGTGCCCGGAGAAACCAACCTTTTCAAACAACATGTGAACTCCGACAGCCAGCCTAGTTAATATACCAGAGTCCTCAAGAGCTCCTAGAATAGCCATCACGATCATTATTAATGGCAGAAATAACAATATAGCTCCTAAACCACCGAGTACAGCATCAACTATAAAAAGTGTGATCGCTTTTTTGCCAAGAATACTCTCCAATATATTTGCAATATGCTCAATAAACTTCTCCATAAGTGAACTAATAGAGTATTCTTCAATAATATGAGACACGCCACTTAATCCCAAGTACTTTAATACGTAGGTTATTGGAAATCCTGTATTTACTGTAAAAGCTGCCATGAACATTACGAGAATAATTACAATACTTATAATTGGTGCAAAAACTGGGTGGTAAAATATTTTTGAAACTTTTTTCTTTTTAACAGCTATTTGAATTAAACAGGATTTGCCAATATCTTCAGCGTATTTAAATCTACTACGAGATACTATAACGGCTGGATCTGTTCTCAATATTCTTAAAGCCTCTTCTCTCAATTCCATAAGAGCTTTATATAGGTCTTCACTTTTAGATTTGATCATTATCAATGTTTCAGGATCTCCCTCAAATATCTTTACAGCGAGCCATCTAGAGGAATCTTCAAAGCCGTTTTGCCTTAAAAGAGCCTCTGAAGCTTCTATATAGGTATTTAACTCTCCGTAATCTATGTTTAAATAGCCTTTTATGTTGCTCTCATATGCACTAATGATTTTTTTAATGAGTTCTTCTAGGCCGATGCCTTTTATCGCGGAAATAGAGACAACAGGTACTCCTAGTGCTTTTTCAAGTATTTCGAAATTTATGTGAATACCCCTACTATGTGCTTCATCTACCTTAGTTACTCCAATTACAACTCTCTTTGTGCGTTCAAGGATATCTAATGCTAAGTATAATGTTCTAATTAGTGTGAGAGAATCTACGAGAACAACTATAACATCAGGGTTTTCTTCAACAATAAAGTTTCTTGATATCTTTTCCTCTAGTGTAAATGCTGTTAATCCATAAATACCTGGTAAATCTACTAAGTGAATTTCATAATTACCGTATTTTATAATTCCTTCATTTTTACTCACCGTAGTACCGGGCCAATTAGTTACTATTACATGGCCTTTTGTAAGCGCATTAAATAATGTAGACTTCCCCACGTTAGGTTGACCTATCACGGCAACTCTAATTTTCTTCACTAAGATTCCACCTTAACTATTAGTTTCTGTGCTATTCCACGGCTGATAGAGATCTCGGCATCTTGGACTCTAATAACTAATAACCCTTTTCCCCTATTCACGAGAACATTTATTTTTGTGCCTGGGATGAGCCCCATGTTTAATAGCCTAGATAGTAATCCGTGACCTACTTCCAGTGAAATTAATGTAGCTGTTTTTCCTTCACTTACTTTATCGAGCGTTGTAATAAGGCCTTCTTTTTCTCCCACATGAAACACCTTTATTTCATAGAGATTTTCTCTAAATGATTTATTGGCTTAGAATATTTATAAATTTAGATATGTCTAAATTTATGGATGCTTAAAGAAGATCTTTAGATTTTATTAGTAGCACTGTAAAAGCTACATGCTTAGCAACATTTCTCAGCATACTATTTTGTCTTATTACAGTATATTCAGGTGTCTGTGCTACTACTTCAACAATAGTATTTGGTTTTAGTTGAAGTTCTTTAAGAATAGGTAGAATCGATGAAAGCTCGCCTGCTATTCTCTCAATTCTATATGTACCTCTAGTAGCTTCGCTAAGCCTAATATACTCAGCTAACACTATATCTTTACCTCTCTCAGTACCTGGAATAATATTCCCATGTGGGCATTTCTGAGGGAAACCTAGTAGAATATATATTCTCTCTATTAATTCATCTGGCAGATGCTCTAAGTAGTGAGCGTAGTAATGTGTATCAAAAATATCAACACTTAGCTTATAGGCTAAAAAGACCTCAGATATTCTGTGTTTTCTAATAATTTTCTCTGCTACTCTTTCTCCCTCCTCTGTTAAGACAATCTCTCTGTACTTATACTTCTTAACAAGTCCACTTTTCTCGAGTTGAGAGAGAACTTTAGACGTTGTTGCAGGTTTTACTCCAAGTTCTCTTGATATATCTGATAATTTAGCTGAACCATAAACCTCGTGTAATCTATAAATAGTTGCTATATAGTCTTCACGAGTAGTTTTAAAAGTTCTATTGTATCGCCTCTTCATAATTTACTTCACTAGTAATAGCCCTTACATGACTAATACAATTAATACTTATTTATAAAGGGTATATATTAGACTAAGGATTAGAGGTGATGTCTACGCCTAAGGAAATAGCAGACCCTGAGGAGTTCATAAAAATCTCTGAGCACGCATTAGAATGTAGAGTTATCAAATTAGAAGATAAGGGTTTAGCTAAGGTTAAAGCTAGAACTAGAAGGTATCTATATACTATTAAAATACCATTAAACAACCTAGATGAGTTCCTCAAAAAACTTAAGTGTCAAAATATAAAACTTATAGAATAAAGAGCCGGGGGCGGGATTCGAACCCGCGATTTAACGGGTATCTAGCACAATAGCCCTGCAGCCCGCCGCCTTTGACCGCTCGGCCACCCCGGCATCTACTATTAATTATAACTCGTGTCCCCCTTAAAGCTTTACTTCTAGAGACCCCTCATTTTATGACATTAAATTCACTTTATATCTAACTCAGCTGATTTAGCTGCTTTTATATTTAGAGATGCCTCAGCTATACCGTTTGAATATCTGGCTATTCTCTTTAGGCTATCTAACATTAGTGTTATAGCGACTTTTTCACGTATATCTATTTGCATGGGCATTACTTCACTATGAAGAGCATCTTCAATTTCATTAACAATTCTTCTACTCTCACTTATAACGTCCTCAGCCCCTCTTCTACTGAGATTATATAGAGAATCCATTGCCTTGTTAAAGAGATCTTTATCTTTCTCTAAAAATCTACATACTACCTCTGAATTTTTGAGACCTCCAATATTAAGTATTCTTTTAGCGATCGCTACAGTATGATCTGCTATTCTCTCTAAGTTTCTGACAACGACCCTGTAACTCAAGATCTCGGTAACATTTGTTATTCCAAGTTCATGTTGTATTTTTACATCTAAGAGGGCTAGAGATAACTCTCTTACTAACATGTGGTGGAAGCGATCGGCTTCATCATCTCTCTGTATAATTGCGTGGGCATAGCTGAGATCGCCGATTTCAAGGAGGTTTGAACAGTCTTGTAACATATTATTCACTATTAAGTGAAGTCTTCTAATAGCACTAAGTAATGGTAGTTCACGAATATCTAAGAGTACTTTAAATACTACTGTGTTAAAAGACTCTTCAATAACTTCTACACCGGCGAGTTTTGCTCGAACAATATTCTTAACTTCACTTATAAGCTTAGCTAAATCAGGAATACTCTTGTCAAAATTTATCGTGATTAAGTTGTATCCAGTAAGGTAAGTAGCCAACATCATTCTTAATACTTGTTGAGAGTCAGCTCCCGAATAAACCTTTATATTAGCTCTTAGAGTTAGGGGTTCAGCAACAGATGGTGTAATAACTAATTTATCTCCATATTTTTCTACAATAACGTAGTCTCCACCCTTCAATTTAACAGAATCAACCCACTCTTTAGGTAATGTAATAATATATGAAGATGAACCTGTTCTCTGAATTCTTCTTCTCTCTATGCTAATCATCATGCTCGCCCACATCTATACACATTATAGTAAATTAATAATGGGTTTATATAAATAGGCTAAATTAAGATGGTATAAAAATACCATTAAGAATACATATTTACATCATATATTCTATATATTCCTTATACTTCTCTATAAATAATGAGCTAGGAGACTAAATGGGCCCGCGGGGATTTGAACCCCGGACCTCCGCCTCTCCCAGAGGTGCTTGTAAGGGCGGCGTCCTACCAGGCTAGACGACGGGCCCTTAAACCCAGATTTCCCTAAATAACACTATGAGAAATATGTTTGTTTTTAAATTTTAAAGCTCTTTACTATATTCAAGAAGTCTTAAAGTACTTTAAGACTTCTTGAATATAGAAGTCCCGCCGGGGGGATTCGAACCCCCGACCACCCGGTCGCCGCCCCTCACTACAGCCGGGCGCTCTGCCGCTGAGCTACGGCGGGGATTCTTATAGAGTATTTTTTATTATGCCTATAAAAGCTTTTCTAATACAAACTTTTATGAGGTGTTGCAAGGAGGTTGTTTTTAATGAATAGTATTGAGACTATGTGTGAAGTTCTTAGAAGAGATCTAGAGGAGATTAATGACATTTTGAGTGAAAAAGACCGTGTGAGAGAAGAAGCTATTAAATTATCACGGAATATTACAAGGTTAAGTAGCCGTGTAGTGAGTAATATTCATAGAGAGAAATTTGAAGAAGCTAAGTTAGAGCTTGCATCACTACGAGAACATGTACGTAAATTACTTGACCTCGTTAAGGAACAAGAAGACTTAAAGTACTCCGGCATAATTTATAATAGCCTAAGTGAGTATGTGGAAGCATCACTATTATACTCAATAGTAGTAGAAGAACGATTTTTAACATTACGTGAGCTAGACACTCTAATAATCCCATATCTACAGGGACTCGGCGACCTTGTCGGAGAGCTAAGAAGACTTGTAGTAAGACTTCTGGATCAATTGCGCGTGGAAGAGGCAGAAAAATATGCAAAGATCATGGAGGTTATATATGAGGGGCTCAAAGTACTAAACTACCCAGACCATCTAATACCAGGAGTAAGACATAAAGTAGACGTAGCAGCTAGGCTAGTAGAAGACACAAGAGTATTAATTCTCAATACAAAAAACTCCCTTCGATGTTATCAACACAACACTATGAAATAGTAGTTTTAATTTAAACTCGTAGTAATAACGATCTCTAATACATTGCATTGATGTTAATTATATTAAAACTACATAAACCCACATGAAATTCAAGACAACATAACGAGGCGTGTTCAACGTATTTAATGTTCAATGTTCAAGAATATTATAGAGATTCAGTATGGCTCTTCTACATCATTCTCTCAGTGTCGCGGTTTTTCTTCATCTTAATGTCTAATATTGGTTTAACTGCCTCATATATTTTTTCTCTGAAAGACCTTCTATTTAATTCTAAAGCCCTAGTACGCCCATTTATGCTTAATAGCCTCCACAATTGTGGATTATCTAGTAATGCCTTAATGTAACATTTGGCTTCTCTTAAGTTGCAATATGGAATAGCCACCTTAGCATCTTCTCTAGCTATATCAATCCAGCCACCTGAATTTCTTGGTACAATCACAGGCGTTCCAGCAGCCATGGCTTCAACAATACTAATACCGAAGTGTTCTTTTGGCGTTATGTGAACATACGCTATAGATCTTCTATAGAGCTCTATGAGCTCTTCACGTGAAATATTGGTTTTAATTTCAAAACAATCATCTACGTTCATTTTTACAGATAATTCTACTAGTTCGTCGTATAATGGTTTATTATAACTTGAAAAAGCACCAGCTAAAACAATAGAGACCTTATACTTCTTTAATAAATAGGCTAAGTAGACTGCTAATTCAGGGTGTTTTTCAGGACTTATTCGTGCAACAGTAATGACCCTTCTCTCTCTTTCTGTAAAGTCCAAAACGTGTTTCTCGAGTATATCATCTAAATTAACAGGTGGATTAATAATGATGGGGCTTACTGATAAAAATTCATTGAGAAATTTCGCAGTAAACTTTGAGTTTGCTATAAAGAGACTCACCCGCCTCTTTACTAATGGGAATAGTGAAGCATTTACTAGAGAGTATAAATCGCCGAGAAAACGTGAAATGCCAGTTAAACCAGGATAATAGGCAGTGTGATTTAAGAACGATGGGTAGTGAATATACATAACATCCCCTGTACCTGAAAATACATCTCCACTAGTATTTATTATGAGAAGTGGTTTACATCGCGGTTCTCCAATTTTTATGTCTACTACCTCTGATTGTTTAATGCCAAAAAATGTAGCAAGCTCTAAGAGATCTCTATGAGATTTAATGATAATAGAGTCTACATATACTTCATAGCCTTTCTCAGCAAATGCTATAGCTGTTTCTAACATTACATAGTTGGATCCTCCGGGACCCATTAAATAAGCATTTAACATGTGATGTCTTATAGTTACACATTTCATCGATGCTCTTCACCTTTTCTCTCCGGCAACACGATCGTATAAAATCCTTTCTCTACAAGGTGTTCTCTGAGAATCTCTGCATAACCCCTACGTGACCCATCAATTACTACAAGTTTCGGGTTAGCATATACTACGTAGTTTACGAGGTCGTCGAAGTCTCCATGATCACTAAGCGATACAGCATACGTGTAGTCATCTAATTTCTTAAATGGTTCTGCTAAAATCCTCCCGGTTAACACTATGTGTAAAGCCTTACCATCAAGTCTACGATGTTTAGCACTATTAAAGTGTTTAAAAAACACTATTCCCTCAGTGTTTTTTAATTTTAAAACCTCAGTATCTTTATAATAATTGCCAATATTAAACTGATATTTTTCCTCTAGTATTTTCGTAGCATTATAGACTCTACTAGGTACTATGTATGGCTCTGTTAATCCATACTCGCGGAGAACAATCATAGCTTCTTGTATTTTACCGTGATAGGCATATATATAAACTCGCTTATACCTTTTTAACCCTTCCTTTACTAGATCTGCTAAGAGAGAGTTAACAGATTCTTTATAGGATCTTCTATATGAAGGGTGGCCGTAAGTGGCCTCGATTATGAGCACATCTAGATCTCTCATAATTTCCGTTTTCTGCGTCAATTTAAAATCCCCGGTATATCCAATACTCACTTTTTCACTTTTCAACTCAACACGCACTTGTGCTGCTCCAGGTATATGGTCTACTGGTAAAAGGTATATTTCTTCGTTTTCATATAAGTAGCGTTCACAGTAGTCAAGTGGCCTCTTTTTTACTTTAAATATTGGAAGTAGATTGGAATTTACATATTGAAGAGCTTCTAAGAGGTCTAGTGTTATTTTTGTAGCAATGATCTCTTTACACTCACGTATACTATCCTCTAGGTCGATTATGTGATCAGCATGTACATGTGTAATTATTCTTAGAGGCCTTTTAGCGTGTCCATCTATAACAATATTTTTGCCTACTAATATCGCCCCGTTAGGGAGTATTTTTACATATTCTAGATACCTCGGTATTAGTTGACACACCCACCAACCCCTCTCAATCCTCGACTTCATGGTACTTTATCTAAAATAAACTTCCATCTTCTCGCTCTGGGGTCATATATTATGGCGTTATCACTATATAAGGCCTTCCACAGCTCAAACTCTTTATCTCCAAGAATATTCTTTATTTCATCTTCTACGTTAGTTGTAAGCTCATTAAGCAATTTGTATTTAAATTCTCTCCAAAAGTCCGGATCAATAGCAATTCTCTCCTTAGTGAGTTTGAGAACAATAGCTCCTTCTCGCTCAAAGTATGCGAATAATCTGTCTCGTTGAATTTTTCTAGGAAGTTTACTTTCAAAGACTATTTTTTCCTCTCTAAGTCTCTCTATACCCGTCTTGTATGTTTTTTTGACACGTGGTATTTCCTTAGTTTCCTCACTAGGCGACTCTATTTTCTGCTTTTGTATAGTTGATTCCAGTTCATTTAATTTTTGTTCAAAAACATCTAGCTTCTCATATAGCTCAGCTACTTGTGAGCGCAGAGTGTCAATAACTGCTAGTCTCTTATTTACCTCATCTTGAACATATCTCTCAATACGAGCCTTTAACCTGCTAAGATCTTCTGGTAAGGTTTTTTTACTAGTTGCTATGAAACTCGCAATAATCATCATAATGTACTCTGATACGCTACTATAACCCTCCTCTATAGCTAATTTTTCTAGCTCACTATATAAATCTATTGGTAAGTTTAACTTTACTTCCCTCACACTTCTACTATTCTCAGACATCAAATTATCAGCTCTCCTAGTATCAAGTATTCTCTTACTTATAGGCCTATTAATTCATATTACTATTGGTGAAAAACGTGCTTTTCAGTGATACTCATCTTCACGTGAATCCTGTGAGAGGTTTAGGAGCAGAGAAAATAGCAAAGAAATTTAAGAGAGAAGGTGGTTGGTTTATAGCTATTGTCGCTTTACCACCATACTATTATGGTTTTGAGGAGATATCTATAGAATCTTATATGCGTGTAATTGAATTAATTTCAAGAGAGGCTGCCAGAGCTAGAGAACTAGGTTTAGAAGTGGCTAGATTTATGGGGATACATCCTGCTGAAATAGATGAGTACTATAAACGTGGAGTTAGAGGCGAGAAATTGTACTCCTTTTTAAATGAAGTCTTAAAACTAGTAGAAAACGCTGTGAGAAATGGCTTATTAGACGGCATAGGTGAGGTTGGCCGTCAACATTATACTACAAGCCCTGAGAGATTTGTATTCTCAGAGATCTTGATGAGGAATGCCATGATCTTAGCTAAAGATCTTGGAGTCCCATTGCAATTACACTTAGAACAGGGAGGATTCATTACAGTTTTATCTATTAAGACACTAGTTGACAGTCTTGGTATAAATAGTAAACACGTTATTTTACATCATACAAATACTGAGACAAGTTCTTGGGCTAATAACTACAAATTACCCTTTACAGCTCCAGTTAAATACTTCAATGAGGAGTACTTGAAGAGCGGCATAGAATATTGCATGTTAGAGTCGGATTTTCTAGATGATCCCAGGAGACCTGGTGTTTCGGCATATCCATGGGAGATACCTGTTGTAGTAAGAAACCTAGTCGCGAAAGGTGGTATGAATGAGGAGCAAGCTTACAGAATTCTAGTAGATAATGTAGTTAAATATATGAATGTGGAGTCTCCTTGAGTGATGTATAATGAGCTGTGAGATCTGTGGTTTTAAACAAGCAGTACATGAATGTAAAATTTGCGGTAGGAGAGTTTGTTATGACGACTACAATACTGAGAAAGGTATCTGCAGCGTGTGTGAGAGTGCTCTTTGTCAAATATGTGGAAAATATCTCTCAATATCTACTTGTATTTCATGTGGAAGACAAGGTTGTGAAGAATGTCTTGTTGAAATATCACAAGTAGAATATATGTGTCTAGATTGTTTAAAGAAGAAAAAAGTGTAGAAAGTGTAACTAGGTGATTACTATTTTGAAGACAGGTAAGTTAGAATGGACTTTTATGAATAAACTACTTCAATACATAATTTCAGAAGACATTGACGTACTAATGGGGCCTGCTCAAGGTGAAGATGCCGCGGTCATTAGAGTAAGAGACGGCTTCCTAGTCATACATAGCAATCCAATAACTGCCAGCGTTAATCACATAGGTTACTTAGCTGTGCACGTTGCCGCTAATGATATAGCTGTAAGAGGTGTTAAACCGAGGTGGTTCCTACCCGTAGTACTACTTCCCCCACATTACAGTATAAGTGATGTCGAGGTTATTTTTAAAGATATGGGTAAAGCCCTTAAAGAAATCTGCGGCGTAGTTATAGGAGGGCATACTGAGATCGCGCCGGGATTAAATAGACCACTAATATCGATGACGGCTGCAGGTTATACTGCGTCTAGAGTAATCTTCACGCGTGATGCTCGAGAAGGAGATCTCTTATATGTTATTGGCAGAGTTGGCGGCGAAGGAGCTGGTATTATTGCATGGGATTTTGAACAATTGTTGACTAGTAAGGGTATTAGTGAGAGCGTGATTAAAGCTGCAAGAAATTTTATCTTTGATATTAGTGTTGTTGATACAGCATTGAAGATCAGAGATTACGTGAACACTATGCATGATGCTACTGAAGGTGGAATTTTACAAGCTATTCGTGAAATAGCTGTTGCTAGTAATAAGGCAATCACCATTAACTTAGAGAGCGTTGTCATAGATCCTATAGTTAACACCATATCTGAGGCTGTGAATGTGGATCCGCTCAGACTTCTAAGTAGTGGTTGCTTAGTTGCTACAGTTCCTCCACAATATAAAAATGAGCTTGAAAATACGTTAGAAAATCTAAGAAAACCTTACAGCATAATTGGTCGTATTAAAAGTGGCAAGGGTGAAGTATACTTATATAGAAACTTGCAGTTAATAGAAGTTATTAATAGGGATATTATTGATGAGATATATAAATTGTGGTCTTAGCTGAGTGAGTTAGGGAGGTTAAGGTATATGCCGGATATGGCCCTGGTATTTAAAAAAGGAATTGATATACTTAGAAACACTATGTCAGTGATTAGAACAGAAGTTATAGAGACCAAGAGAGGCGAGGTTGATGCAAGAGTATTAAGTTTAGCTGCACGCTTAGTTGTATTTTTGGAGAAACTTGCAAGTATGTTAGAGCTTATCTCGCGAAGAATTGGCGAATCCGGGGAAAAAATCGTGCAGATCGCCCCATATACATATGTATTTCAAGTTAATGATCAAGAAACAGTATTTATGAGAACTAGAGCTGAACACCTAGTAATATCGATAAATACCGTTGAAAACATTATTTCCGTTAAATCGAGAAGAGGTGTACTTGAAGTTTCAGCTAAACTTTTAAAGATCAAGGCTAGAGGAGTTAATGTAACAATTAATCTCGCTGAAAAAGAACAGTATAAGGAGAAACTTAGTGAAATCAGAAATACGTTGAGAATTTTTGAAAATTATCTATATAGAAAATTAAATGTGATTGCAAAGATGGAGAAAAAGTAGTTCATTAAAAACTTCTAGTTATGTAGCTTGAGTTTTTGCCTGTTCACCTTCAGCTACCGGTATTCTTGGTAATTCGGCAAACTTCTCTCTCATCTTCTGCTCGGCGATAATTCTGGCTTCTTCAAGTATCTTCTTAGCCTCTGTGTCTAGCCCGATGCCAACATCTACCGAGAGATCTGCAACACTAGCTCCAACAGCAGCTTCAAGCTCTCTGGTTGCAACTTGGAGGTCTATCCAGACGTCTGGTGCGACGTTCTTAACTATTCCAATAGCCTCTCTTAATACTCCTAGTACTGGTGTAACCTCAGAAACAGCTCCACCATAGATTAGGAATGTCTCTAGTTTCAACATAGCATTCTCGAGAGCATATTGAACAGTAAGTAATTGTTTACTTATTTTCCTGATCTCTGCAACCTCTTTGGCATACATCTTCGCCCTAGCTTCATCTTTCTTTAAGAGAGAGTCTACTATGCCTTCAAAGAGCACTTTATCTCTTTCAGAGAGCTTGTCAATATAATTTGATATTCTACCAAGAGCTGTCTTTAACCTGTACTGTGCAACAATGGCTTTCTTTTCAAGAGACTCTTGCTCATTTGTGAAAAGCTTTTTAATCTTATCACCAATAGTCTCTTGCTTCTTCCAAGCCATACTAGCTTACACCCCGTCATAGTAGTGCCCTAATTTACGCTTTTAAGGGAGGGGTGTCGATATGTATAGATAAGAGCTTAGGTGTACATCGTGAACATAGATCAATATATTGTGTGTTCAGAGAATTGCTCATTAAGACACATAGAATCTCTTGCAATGATCGGCTTGGCTAGTAATGTTAATGTCGAAAACTGTGATGTAAAGGGTTTTCAAAGAATACTCTTACAACTTGTTAATGGTAAAATAGTGACTTCAGCGTGTTTTTACAGCGAGGAAGTTGAACAATCGCTTAAGATAATTAAAACGTATATTGAGCTTGCACGTAGAAATGAATCGCTTGGAAAATTAACTATTGTAAAAATTGAAGAAAATGAGCATTAAACATATTTAACTCCTTAAAGAATTTAAATATTGAGGTGATGAGCGGTATTACCTGTGATATACTAGATGATCAAGCCCCTAAAGCTGATTTTTACTTAATGGTGGTATTATATGTACGCGAGCAGGTTATTTTTTAACTTCGCCACAAATACTACACTGCTTCCCACTACCAAAGACAGCCCATTAAATAACACGAGCACTTCTTCTAGTATATTATCATGGTATCTCCCACTTCCAGCAACACTACTATTATTACTAATAATGGCTCTAGTGATTTCTGTAGTCGTAATTACGGTAGAATTAGTGAGATTAAAGCAAGAAGAACACTCGATAAGCTAGTAATTGACGGTTTCTTGTGAGAAGAGGTTTTCTTCTGCTCTATTTAATGCGTTAATAGCTAAGTAGTCAACTCCAAATCCTATTTTTACGTGTTTAATGAGTTCTTTGAGTATAGTTAAACTATCTTTTTTTATGACACTAACTAGTTTACCTAAACTTATACTCAGCGGTAATCCTCCACTGTTAAGTATTAGCTGCGAGATTTCTAGGAATGTTCGTATTTGTAATGCTATATTAGAGAGTAGATCAACTTTTTCAATAGCCCATTTTGAGGTGAAGACACTTATAGTATATGGCTCTTCTACCCCTTCCTGGAAATAATAGTCTTTTTTACTTAGTATCCTCGTAGCAGTTAAGATAGCATGTATAGGACTACTGCTAGTAATAGATACTAGCTTAACATTAAAATAATTTTTAGATTTAAGGGATTCAAATAGCTCTCGATGAACGTCATCTTTGACACCATTAGATAGTAGAAGTATAGTCCATGGTGCAATTATGTAGGTCAAACATCCATATTTGATCATTTCACTTGAAATTCTCCTATATATATCCTCAAATAAACTAATAGCTTCTCTATTTACACCCTTCTGCGGATTAACTACTAAAATGGTGTATCTACTCAACATACCACACCAGCTACACTTAAATTCTAAACTATTAGATAAATTTTACCTGGTTTTTAATAGATCTAATATGACATCTAAAGGTGCATACACGTGGGTGGCATATTTGCTGTGTTCTGCAAAGAAGGAGTCATTCCAAAGGGCGTTATCTATGAAGGTCTTCGTAGGCTTGTTTATAGAGGCTACGATGGAGCTGGCGTTGTATTTCCGCGAGGAGATCTCTTGGAGGTAAGGAAGTCTCCAGGACACTTAGAAGATGTTTCAAAACACGTGGATCTCGTAAATATAGATTCAAATATAGCTGTGGGACATACAAGATATGCTAGTAGAGGTTGGCCTATTCTCGAGAACACACATCCGTTTCTTGACTGTACACGTAAACTCGCAGTTGTAGGAGACGGCATTATTGAGAACTATGAAGAAGTTAAGAGTAAACTGCAGAAGAGTGGACATTTGTTCTCGTCTCGAACAGATACAGAAGTCGCTGTTCACTTATTAGAGGAATATCTAAAAACAAATAATAGAGTAAATGCTCTCTTAAAGGTTGCAAGAGAGCTTCACGGTATATACTCGCTTGTTTTTCTTGACGCCTCTACAAAGAGCTTATTTATTGTGCAACATGGACAACCCCTAGTGATCGGTTTTTCGCAGGATAAAAAGTGTATTTATGTGTCAAGCGACTTACCCTCACTATATGGCTTTGCTGACTCTGCTTATGTTCTTGAAGACAATACTGTGGGAATTCTCTCTAGTGATCTAGTTGAATTATACAGCGTGATAAATGGGAGTAAGATTGAAGCTGATTCTTTGCAATTAAAACGTGTAAAGTACGTAGTTGAATATGTTGAGAAAGGTGGATTTCCACATTATATGCTCAAAGAAATATATGATATTCCAGATGCACTTAGAAAGGTACCACTTACAATAATGGAGAAGTATTTGAGACTTGCCGCGATGATTATTCAAGGAGCTAAGAAAGTATTTGTTATTGGAACTGGTACAAGTCTACATGCAGGTATGGTTTCAACTTATTATTTTAGTGAACTTGCAGGTTTAAGTGTCAGCGTAATATCAGCAGCCGAGTTCCCATACTCGCTACTTGAAAGCGTAGAAACAGGCACTGTTGTAGTAGCTGTGAGTCAGAGTGGTGAGACAACTGATGTTATAACTAGTGTTAAGTTAGCTAAGCAACGTGGAGCCGTTATCGTCGGTATAACAAATAATGTTGGATCTAGGTTGGCTTTAGAGTCTAATGTATATTTGCCTATAGGTGCTGGACCGGAGATAGCTGTTCCTGCAACAAAAACTTATGTATCAACTCTTGCTGGTTTCTTAATGTTAGCGTCTTATACTGGGGTATATAGTGGTAAGCTATCTATTAGCGAATATAGAGGAATAGTGGATTCTATTAAGAGTCTAGCTGAAAAAATAAGAGAACTTATACCAGGGTATGACTCTAGAATGATGAAGCTCTCACAGGAGATATTTGAGCAGAAGAGCATGTATATAGCTGCTAGTGGAATAACATATCCGGTAGCTCTCGAAGGTGCACTTAAATTAAAAGAAGCTGCTCTAGTTCACGCTGAAGGTTTACAGTTAGGAGAGTTAAGACACGGCCCATTAGCATTATCAACGCCGGGATTCCCAGTTATGTTAATAGAGCCAATAGAAGAAGCCGCTAAACCACTCTTTTTTAAAACACTGAGGGAAGTTGAAAATAGATATGCTAGACTATACACTATTGAAGTGAGCGCTAATACAGCACATGCAGTAATAACGTTGCCTCAAGTACAGAGACATTTATATCCAATGGTAGCCGTTATACCTCTGCAATTATTAGCATACCATATAGGAGTAATAAAGAAACTACCTGTAGATACGCCACCGGGATTAGCTAAGACTATAACGACGTAGTATAAGCATGCTTTAATTAATCTTAATACTACTTATAAAGGTAAATTTTTAATTGTAGTCTAGCAGTGAGGAGTCCTAGTCCAGGCTGAGAGGTGATAGAGAGCTCCGGGGCCGAACACTTGGAATTTGTGGGGAAATAGGTGATTTAATGTGAGTATGAGGTTAGATCCATGGGGGCATTTCGCAGTTGAAGACTATGAAAAGCTTCTAAAAGAGTTTGGTATACAACCTATAGATCAGGTTTTATCTCAGTACTCACTAGAGCATATTTATTTTACCCGTAAAGTGATTTTTGGCCATAGAGATCTTGATGTATGGTTTAATAAGTTCTTACATGGTGAAAAAACCGCTGTTTTAACAGGGTTTATGCCTAGTGGATATCCACACTTAGGCACAGCAATGGTTTACGAAGAGTTAAAGTACTTTCAACAAAAAGGTGTTTTTGTTAAAATAGTTATAGCAGATGCAGAGGCTTATGCCGTGAGACGTGAGAATAGAAACGAAGTCATACAACGTGGACTAGACTTCGTAGCGCATGCTATAGCGTGGGGTATTAATCCAGATAAGGCAGAATTCTACTTTCAGACTGAAATGCCTAGTAGCTATTATAGACTTATTCAAATGTTCTCGAGAAAAGTAACTCAAGCTGAAATAGAGGCCATCTACGGTGATTTAGCACCAGCAAAAATTATAGCTGCACTTACACAAGCAGCTGACATACTTCACCTGCAGCTAGATGAGTTTGGGGGATATAAATATGTTATTGTTCCTGTGGGTGTTGATCAGGACCCTCACTTAAGACTCACAAGAGACCTAGCTGATAGATTTAAACATGAGTTAGGATTTGAAAGACCAGCATCACTTTATCATAAATTAATGAGAGGTCTTGATGGAAATAAGATGAGCAAGAGTAGGCCGGAGTACGCTATACACTTAAATGAGTCACTAGAGATTGCGGAGAAAAAGGTTATAAACGCGTTGACTGGTGGACGTATCACGGCCGAGGAACAAAAGCGTCGAGGTGGAGAGCCATGGAAATGTACAATATTTGAACTATACACATATCATCTCATTAGAGATGATAAACGCTTAGAGGAAATATATTATGAATGCACCACTGGGAAAATATTGTGTGGACAATGTAAGAGAAATGCAAGTGAACTACTAAAACAACTTCTTAAAAATCATCAAGATAGTTTAAAAGAAGTATTTGAAAGCCGCCTCATTGAGAAACTAGTTAAAAAACCTTTATTTTAGAATTTAACCCTTATTTAATCTAAAGGTAAAAATGTTCTTTCAGGTTAATAAGTTAAAAAGGATTTACCTCTCAATACGAGTCTAAAGCGATAAAGTAGTTTCTCTGAAGGAGAAAGAGCTTAGAAACTATGAACTCTGTTAAGAGCTATGAGAAGTTTATTTATTTTAAATAAAACCCATTTCAATTAGAATAGTGCGTGTAACTTCTACTGGGTCTTTAGCTGAGGTTATAGCGGCACCTACAATTATAATGTCGACTCCACGTTCAACTATTGGCCTTATAGTGCCTGGCTTAAGTCCCCCGGCTACTGCTACTTTAACCCCTATTTCCTCTTTTACTTTAACAGCCTCTTCAACTAATTGCATCGCTGTAACACCACGAGCTCTTTGCACACTTATACCTACATGGAAGAGTATTACGTCGGGCTCGTATTTAGCTACTTCAAGGGCTCTCTTATATGGATCTTTACAACTAATTAAATCTACAATAAGTAATGCTCCGATTTCTCTTTTCGCTGTAATAGCCTCCATTAATGTTTCGTCATCTGCCACCCCGAGTACGGTAAAAGCATCTGCACCTGCACTTCTTACTACCCTAGCTTCTAGTAGTGGAACATCCATAGTCTTTGTATCTGCTACAACGAAGCACTTAGTTAGTTCTTTAATAGATCTCACAGCGATCTTACCCCAAGATTTAAGTAGGGGTGTTCCTATCTCTAACCATACGTTCTCACATTTAAATGTAGAGGAGATCTTTGTAGCTATTTCAACTGCTTTAACAAGCTCCTCAAGATCTAAAGCCACTTGTAATATAGGTTTCAAAACATCACCTCATATGTATTTAGAAGAATAGAAATAAAATATGTTTTTAATCTACAAGAAAACTGGTACTACTAGATGGTAGACTCTAAGAGTATTGATGAAATAAAAGCATCAATTAGAGAGAGAATTTGGAGAATAATGGAAGATACTAACATAGCAGTGTTTCCACGACCTGTCTTTGGAAGAATCCCAAATTTTAGAGGAGCTGATAAAGCAGCTGAGAGAGTTATTCACCTGAAGGAATGGGCGAGAGCTAGAGTTATTAAGGCTAACCCTGACTCTCCCCAATACTATTTAAGGCTTAAAGCTCTCGGCGATGAAAAAATCGTTATAATGGCTTCACCAAGGCTTAAAAGTGGATTTATACTTCTAAACCCTCTGCATATACCCTCGAATAAGTTAAGTTATGCTGCTACTATTAGTGGAGCTTTTAAGTATGGCTCACTAGTGAAGTTAAGAGATATACCAACAATAGATCTTGTAGTTACAGGGTGTGTAGCAGTAGATAAACGTGGTGTAAGACTTGGTAAGGGAGGTGGCTACGCTGAGTTAGAGTATGCTATTCTAAGAGAGCTTGGAGTAATCTCAGAAGATACTCCCATAGTGACTACAATACATGATGTACAATTAGTAGATGAAATACCTCTAGAACTTCATGATTTAAGCGTAGACTACTATGCCACACCGACAAAACTAGTGAGAGTAGAGCCTAGAGGGTATAAACCAAAAGGGGTGTTCTGGGAACTACTTAGCGAAGAACATAGAAACCTAGAAGTTATAAGAGAATTGAAAGAACTTATAAAATCTAGATATTAAAGTGAAAGAAGGTGCAAAATTTGACTAAAAACATTGATCAGCGCGATTACACAGACTTTCTCAACTTAGTAGTCACCAATATAAATGCTCGCTTACAAGACTTTTTCAGAGAAATTGCCCACGAAGCATATCAAATATCTCCAAGAACGAGGGAACTAGTAGAAGTTGGGGAAAACTACACTTTAAGAGGAGGTAAGAGACTTAGAGCTCTATTAATAATAGCTGGTTATTGGAGTGCTGGTTGTAACCTAAAAGAAATCGATCGAGTGCTCGATCTTGGAGTAGCTATAGAGCTGCTCCAAAGCTACCTGCTAATACACGATGATATAATGGATAAAGATGAGCTTAGGCGCGGAGGACCTACAGTACACGTAGTATTTACTAAGAAGTGTATAGAGCAGGGGTGGAGAGAGTGCCTACACTATGGAATTTCACAGGCTATTACACTAGGTGATTTTTTAGAAGCATGTGCAGTGGGACTACTAATGGCACCCTACTTACCTGCTAACGTAACCCGAGAACTAGTAAAAACCTATAGTAGAGGGCTAAGAAAAGTTGCATATGGTCAATTCTTAGATGTAATGTTGTCTCAATTACCTCTAGCCGAGATCTCTGAGAAGGACGTTCTTCAAGTATATAAGTTAAAGACATCTTCATATACTATTGAATTACCATTACACTTAGGGGCTTTAGCTTGTATCGGTGGCTATACTGAGATCCTCGACGACTTATCTCGCTACGCCATACCAGCTGGCGTAGCTTTTCAAATCAGAGATGACATAATAGGCCTTTATGGTAGCCCCGAAGTCACCGGCAAACCTGCTGGTAGTGATGTTAAAGGTAGGAAAAAGACTCTTCTTGTAATTAAAGCCTATGAGTTTGGAGGAGAATCTGAGAGAAGATTTTTGAGAGACGTCTATGAAGTTCTTGAACCTCAGCAAATAACAGATTTTCATGTTAATAAAGTACGCGAAATAGTTAAAGTCACTGGAAGTCTAAGTTATAATGAGCAATTAGTAGATAAGTATGTTATCGAGGCTTTAAATGCTCTTGAATCTTCGAAAAATATATGTAAAGAAGCCAAAGACTTCTTAAAGTTTATTACTATGAGGTTAGCTTATCGAGAGAAATGAGGAAAAACTATATATTTTTAGAAGAACATCTCTCCTCATCTTCTTCACTCATATCTGGCAGAGTTATTGAGAAACTAGGAGTTCTCAGGAACATATAGCCTACAGCGATTAAAACTGCAAGTAATACTACTACCATTATATACACAGTTAATCTCAAGACACGTAACTGCATAGTTGCTTCAGTGAAGAAGAGCAGATACGTATATGTCGTCAGAGTCACTAATGCTACTACTACGAGCAGTATTCCTAGAATCTTTCTTTTCACAGGTAAACACCGAGTAGTAATTATCCATACTCTTAAACACTATGTAATAGTATAAGAGGCTATTTTTAAAAGACTTACCATGGTTACTGGGGTTATTAATTTGTGTGGTAGGAAGCGTGGTGAAATAGAAAATTGGTTGAGGAAGATTGTTTTTGGAGGCTTTAAGAACGACTACACGATCTTTATTAGACATAGGGAGAATAGTGAGGAATTTTTACGACCTATACCTGGTAGTTTAATAACAGATATTCGCGGAGGCTTTATAATAGTGCAAGGCGAGATCATACCTATACATAGAGTTGAGGAGATTAGAAGAAAAAATGGTGTTGTGGTGTATAAGAGGCGGGGATAGCGCTTTAAATCCACCCTCTAAGTTTCATCGCCTTAACTACTCTATCAATAGCGATAACATAAGCAGCTACTCTCATCGGGTAATTTGAGTATTTCTTCTGCCACTCATCAAATACTCTATTAAAGTTTAATGTCATCATTTTATCTAACCTTGAAATAGCCTCTTCGTCTGTTAAGAAACACCCCATTTTGTTATGACTCCACTCAATCCAGCTCATTACTACGCCACCGGCATTTGCTAGTATATCAGGCACAACTACAACGCCCTTATCGTGTAAGACTTTATCTGCTTCTGGAGTAGTAGGGCCATTAGCACCTTCAACAATGAGTTTTGCTTTAACTCTCTCGACGTTATCCTTCGTAATGACATTTTCTATTGCCGCGGGTACTAGTATATCTACAGGTAACTCAAGGAGCTCCATATGGTTATTAGAGACTTTCACACCCTCCTCTCTATAATTCGTTACTGCATCTGTTTTTGCTTTTACCTCTATAACATTCTCTACATTTAGACCCTTTGGGTTGTAAACATAGCCTTTACTATCACTAATAGCAACTACTATAGCACCCCATTCAGCGAGATATTTGGCTGCATATATACCTACATTGCCAAAGCCGTGAACAGCAACAGTTTTACCCTCGAGTCCGCCAAATAACTTTCTAGCTGCTTCTCTAGCTGAGAGCGCAACACCATAACCTGTTGAAATCACTCTGACATAGAGTCCTCCGAGCTCCACGGGCTTAGCTGTAATTACACCCCACGCCGGGTATCCTGCTAATTTACTATATTCATCAAAATACCACCCCATAACCTGTGGGTTAGTACCCACATCTGGCGCTGGTATATCTATATCAGGTCCTACTTCTCTAGCGATTGCTGCAAAGTACTTTCTACTAAGCTCCTCAAGTTCGCGGAGACTAAGTGTCTTAGGATTAACTCTTACACCACCTTTACCACCACCATATGGAAGTCCTGCTAATGCACATTTCCAAGTCATCCACATTGATAAAGCTACTACTTCACCTGGTGTAACGGTTTCTGCATATCTAACACCACCTTTGTATGGTCCAAGAGCACTATTATGTTGACTTCTCCAGCCGAGAAATGTTTCTAGTTTTCCACTATCTCTCTTTATAGTAATTTTCACTTGTATGAGTTTCTCAGGGTGTCTTAAAACCTCTACAACATCGTCTGCTAGTCCAAGTATATTGGCAGATTCACGTAGCTGATTTACAGCCATTTGATATACAGGGTCGTTTTCATAGAGAGATGCATAGGGTACGCGCTCTGTCATACATACCACCCTTAGAGAGCTTATGATGCGTGTGTTTAAAAATATTGCATATGTATGGATATATATTGACTATAAATATATGTACACTAGTAATTACGATATTTAAAAACATATAAGTATCTTCTCTAAAAATTTCAGCCCTCACACGGTTCTTCATGAAATATTCAGAACCGGTGTCGCTCATCATCACTAAGAAATTTTTACTCCCACTCTTATTAAGTTAACCGGAGGGTGATGATAAAACATGAGACCTGCTCTATTGGTTATTGATATGTTAAAGGAGTTTGTATATGGTAGGTTAAAGAGCCCTACTGCTGTTAAAATAATACCTGTAATTAAAGCCCTAGCAGTTAAAGCCCGTGAAAAGAATATTCCAGTAATATACTTAGCTGATAGGCACTATGTTTTTGATAAAGAAATTAGTATGTGGGGTCCTCACGCTATGCAAGACAGTGAAGAAGCAACTATTATAGATGAACTTAAGCCAGAGAGAGGGGACATTATCCTCTATAAGAGATCTTATAGTGGTTTTAGAGATACTGGTCTTAGTAGTATTCTCAGAGATCTCGGTGTCGATACTGTTATTTTAACCGGTATACATACACATATCTGTGTGCTTCACACCGCTATAGACGCTTTTTATGAAAGATTTAATATAATAGTGGTTAAAGACGCTGTAGCTGCTTTTAGCAGTGAAGATCATGAGTACGCATTACACTATATGGAGAAAGTCCTCGGAGCTCGTCTTCTAGAACATAAAGATGTTCTAAGTGTTTTTGAGAGAAGTTAACATGTAGAAGACAATGTTTTAATAAACTCCTCTTCAACAGGATCTAAGCGTGGAGAGACAACAACTAAGCTGTGTGGTGGAGGGGGATACTTGAAATTGCCGAGATATTTTAGTTTATTAACACATATTTTCTCATCTTTCCAGCCAAGTCTAGCTACTCCGATCGCCAAATGATCTCCTAGTTGACCCTTATAGTCTAATTCTAGGAGTATTTGAACAGCCTCATTAATAGTCATCGCATAACCTTCCTCAACTCGCAAATCAAGTAAAACTATTGTATGAAGATTTCTTTCTAAGTTGCCGTATATGGTGTCTATCGTACTATATGATTTAAAGAGCGATGGATGTACTAGTGTTACATGTTTACCAAATTTATAAGACTGTAATCCCAACCTACTATACGCCATAGTTATAAATGAGAGACCATTTACAACTTTAACTTTAACACCGCTTTTTACAGCACTAATCCAGAGAGCGTCATGTGTAGTAGCAATAAACGGATCTCCTGGTACCGCTATGACAACTATTTTAGACCTGGCCTCGTTAATAATGTTGTTAATTGAAATTCCCTCAAGATCTCTTCGAGAAGCAAAGACGTATTTCGCATTAGGATTAAACTGTTTAATTTCATCCAAGGGGTCTTCATAGATCGACGTATAAGTGTCTACATAGATTATCTCAGCAGATTTTAATACTTCGATTGCTTCTAGAGTTAAATGTCTCAATGAATAACCCAGTCCAAGAAATATTAACATTTAAAACTCACCTCTCCTCACACCTCTCATAAAATACAGAAAATAATAGCATTACATTTCTCTCTTCTCAGAGTTTAAATACTTTAAGGCTAACTTAGCTAGGTATATTTGAAACGCTGTGTGGATAATTACAATTACTATTAATACATAGTAATGCGTCCTAGACAAAACACCAAAAAATTCCTTTAGGACGGGTGTTGATCTTATGTATAATACCAGGGACATTGAAGACTGTGCGAAAAAACCCGAGCCTTGTATACTTAGATATAGTATTTCTGAGGGAATCCAACACCAATCTTCAAATATGAAGAGCGGGTCTCCAGCAATTATAGGTGCAAATGTTGCGAAGAAGCCATAACTAGAGATCCACAAAAACGCGAAAATGTAATTTCTAATAACACTTTTATATATTACTTCCCCACCGCTGATCTTACTCAATAATATTATAATTATAGGGAGAAACCACGAATAATAGTTAATATTGACTACTTTACTGATTATAAAGAACCCGCTTGCTATGAGAATAGTGTATTTTAACATGTAAGATCTTTCGTCAAATATCTTCTCTTTAAAACTCATAAATATTACTAAGATCAAGTACACTGCGAAACAAGGAAACCATATATTAGCAAATATGGAGGGCACAATGTAAAGGTTGTATGCTACATAGTAATATGGTATAGCCCATATGCTCAATTGCTGTGGAGGCCTTTTCATGTGAAATAAAATAACTTTCTCTATAAATCCCCAGGGATCCTTAATAAAAAATGGAAATAGTATTGGTATTGCTGTAAGCACCACTATAAAAATATACTTAAGTAATATTGTATAATTTCTTTTTCTAATGAGTAATATTAGTGGAACTATGAGTAGAAGTGCTATTATTTGTTTAACAAGGGCTGATAGAGTTATTAACACACCATACAAGTAATAGTTCTTCTTTTCAATTAGGTAATATAGTGCAAGGAGTACTAATGGTGTTATTATGAGATCGAATTGAAATGTGGAGATAACAACGTAAATCAGGGGATTTATGATCCATAAGTAGCCAGCTGTATCACCATATTTTTTAACTAGTATTACATATGTTGAATAGAAGCCTATTACTAAGAATATTTTGGCTATAAAGATCTGTACAACTATGTTACGAGATAATGTAATAGCTAAGTGATACATTACTGTGAATATTAAAATAGCTAATGGTGGATATGCCACTTTAAAAGTGGGGTCTCGACTAGTATAAATTTCTAGAATTCTACCTGGCTTAAAGTATTCTTCATACCAGCGTAAAAAGTATCTTACATCATAATAGTTCCAGCCAGAGGGAGTTAGCCAAGATATTAGTATAGTTACTATTATTAATATTACGATTTTTCTCCTTGTAAATATCAATTCCCGTATTAATGAGAACAATTTAGTTATATATCTAAACTTCTCAGCTATACAGAGACTATTCATCTCTAAACCTCCAGTTCTCATCAATAGCAAGTATAAAGATACCTTTTACTCTAATCACATAAAATATTCTGGTTAATATCTCCTTAATTAGTTTTGCAACAATATTAGCAATTAGGACAGGGTTTTTGCTATGAATGTCGTCTTTGTAAAAGTTGGAGGTAGTTTTATTACATATAAGGATAAACCTGTCAAAGTCAATTTACGAGCTCTAAGTTCCCTTGTAAAGATAATACGCGAGGTAAAAGAGGATGTTTCCTTAATTCTAGGTAATGGTGGAGGTAGCTTCGCCCACTACGCTGTCTTGAAATATCGCAATAAACATCCTTCAAACCTCCTTGCGAAGTGTCATCAGGCTACTCGATCTCTTAATAGAATACTCGTTGACTACCTCGTTGAAAGTGAGGTGTGGGCTACAAGTATACAGCCAAGCTCAATAATATATGTGAGTAGAAGCGGGTTTGAAGCTTATATTAAGCCGATCGAGGTATTACTGGAAAATAAGATTATTCCAGTAGTATATGGGGAGTGTGTTTTAAGTGAAATAGGAGTTGTAGTTTTATCTACTGAGAAGATCTTTGAGCTCTTAGCAGAGTATATTAAGCCATCTCGAATAGTTCTACTCACAGATGTTAGTGGAATATTCACATGTAATCCCAAGATTTGTAGTACTGCTGAGTTAATTAACAGAATAACACCTGAGAACATAAATTCCGTGCTGGAAATTCTTAAAAACACATCAACTATTGATGCCACCGGTGGTGTTTACAGCAAGGTTCTTTCAATGAGCACTTTCTCTTTTAAAACAGGCGTCGATGTTATCATAACATCAGGTTTTGATATAGAATCGGCTATCCTCGCTATAAGGGGGCATGTTCCTAAACGCGCGACAATAATATCTTCGACTACTTAAACTAAGTATATTGTTATAATATCATTAGATACTTCTACATATACTTCCCTCTTACCGGGCACAAGAAGCCCCACTAGATCTTTGCTGATGATAACGTAATCTATGAGAAACATGCCTGAAAATACTACTGTTAAATATGTACCAAGTGTGCATTTGGTTACACGAGCAGTAAAAAGAGATGTTGATACCTCATCTCTAACTAATTCTCCAAGGTCTGAGCATGATAGTAACTTACCATAATATTTAGCATAGATCACTTTTTTACTTCCACCTCTAATCGAGTATACCTTTACGTTACCAGCATTTTTCAAAATAATTACACGTTGTCTAAACTCAAATGAAAAATTCTCGCCTGTCAAGCGTATTAATTCTCCTGAATACTCAATACCAAGACATTCATCATTAAGTTTCATCAATAATTTCTTCAAAATAACCACACTAATTTTAAATCTAAGTACTATTTTGTACTATTTTTAAGTAGTAAATTAATAGAATACGTATTTGGGGATTAAGTAATGCCTAAGTCTCTTACCGAGGTGCTTAAGAGGGAGTTAAGCAAACATGAAATAGAATTATTAGACATATATGTATTTAAAAAGAAAGATCTACTTAGATTACTTGATAAAAGAACTAATAGAGTAATACTCTACGAGTTACCAAAAAAGCTCTCTTCTATCACATCAATTGATGACATAAAGGAACTTGGATCTGAAATAGTAAAGAATGTACAGAAAAGTTAAGGCTGTTGTTTTCTCTTAATAATCCATGTAGTTTCGAGCCCCTTATCCATTAACTGTATACCTATCCTAGATAGCTCTTCGCGCAGGCGATCTGATAAATCATATAAACCTCTTTTTCTAAGCTCTCTGCGAGTTTCTATAATGATTTTCATTAATTCTTCTGTTAAAGGTTCTATTTCTAGCGCTCTTTCAGGATACTCTTCGAATACGCCAAAAACGCTATTAAATAATCTAAATAATTTTAGTGAAAGTGAAATTAACATATATTTAGGATTATATTGCATTTCCTTGTAAATTAAAGATATAAGCTCACTTATTACTGCAAGTGCTTCTGGAGTATTGAAGTCGCT
>JAJHQS010000016.1 GCA_020833225.1 Desulfurococcaceae archaeon | reverse complement strand
TGGAGAAAAAGACATTATTAATTGTAGCCATAATTGTCCTGATAGCAGTAATAGGTTCTGTAGCATACTACTTCACGACTCTTAAGCCAGTTACTAAAGAAGTCACAATAGTTGTGTTAAGCCCTGAATGGGAACCTGGAAAAATAGCAGAAGAGATCTCAAAGAACTTCACAGCATATGCCGAGGAGAAATTAGGGTATAAAGTGTATGTGAAGTTTGATTTTACACCATGGGGTACTTACTACACCAGAGTTATGAGTATACTTACTGCTCGTAGCCCTGAAGTCGATATAATTTTCGCGGATAGTCAGTGGCTTGGCGAACTCTATGAGGGAGGACACATAATTTCACTCAAGGACTTTATACTGGGTGACCCAGATCTAAAGAAAGCCCTGCTAGAAGACACTTATCCAAACTTAATATACTTCTATACAGCGTATCCACAAGGTAGCGATAACTATATTGCAGTACCTGGATACGCAGATGTAACACCACTCTTGTACTTTAGAACAGATTTATTTACTCACCCGGAGGAGAGGGCCGCATTTAAGCAAAAATATGGATATGACCTCCCCACAACCTTGGAAGAGTGGAAGAATATTGACTGGGTTCAACTTAGAGATATAGCAGAGTTCTTTACTAGAAAGAAGGGTGAGAAATTAGCTGGTAAAGTACTAGACGAAGACTTTTATGGCATAGCTCTTGTATTGTCGAGAGATTATGACTTTATTTCCTGTTTCTTCCTCAGCGTATTCTGGAGCTGGGGTAATGAATTGTGGGATCCAGTTACACACAACCCAATTGGATATATAAATAGTACAAAGGCAAAAGAAGCTTTGGAGTTCTTTGTAGGTTTAACTAAATATATGCCACCTGGTGCACCAACATTTGATTACGATAAGGTGATTTCACTATATGCACAAGGTAAAGTAGCTATGACGATACTATGGCCTTCCATGGCCCCTGCATTATTTGACCCGAAGACCTCAAAAGTATATGATGTAACTGGTGTAGCTATTCAACCACATCATAATGGTGTTAGGTATACTGTACTAGGTGGTCAGCCTCTAGTAGTTAGTGCTTATTCGCGCTATAAGGAAGAAGCAAAACTATTCATTAAGTGGTTTTACACAATCGCATATAAAGACTACTCGTTGAGAGTAGGCTTCACAGCTAGGAGGTCTATAGCTGAAAGTCCCGATTTCTTAAACTCTAAGCCGTGGGCTAGAGCGTTCAAAGAAGCCATACCGTACGCCAAAGACTTCTGGAACATACCATACTATGGCAAAATGCTTGAAGTACAACAACTCTATTTAAATAAGGCAGTAGCTGGAGAAATAAGTCCTAGCGAGGCACTAGACGCTATTGCAGCTGAACAATGGAGATATGTACAAGAATACGAATACAAGAAGAAATAATAATAAAGATCTTTTTCAAACCTCACCTTTCTCCTACTAATTCCTCAAGGTCCAATCAGCGAAGACCATGTACTTTTATCTATAATGAGAAGACTCATTACCAAACAAGGCTTTAATGTAACCTCAGCACCTACTTTATTTTTATATGTCCTTCTTAGAGTGCTTAGTGCGAGTCCCATTAAACCCTTTAAGAGGCATATAGACGCGTACTTCTTTGAAGAATACGGCTTAATTATAGTAGCGTGGGCTTCACAAGTCTTCTTCACTAGCTTCGATCTCTAGTAGCTATACACGCGCATAGAGCAATGCACGCTGCCTTCACTAGGAATAAGTACCATGGGATATCAATGTATGTCCTCGCAAAGCTCTATAGGATTATAGGGGTGGATCAACTCCACGTTGGAACAGCTGGTGTTGGCAAACTAGAAGGCGAGAAACTAGACGTAGTTAGGTACGCGAGGATCCTGCGCGAGGAGCACTTCAAGCCAGACCCAGACGACGTATTCCACCTTGAGCAACCAATGTACCACATTAAGCCAGTGCTTCCAGTTTCATCGGGTGGACTACACCCAGGTATACTTCCACCAGTTATTGAAGCCCTTGGAAAAGACATAGTTATACAAGTGGGTGGAGGTGTGATAGGGCATCCAGATGGGCCGCGGGCTGGTGCAGCAGCTGTTAGGCAAGCTCTTGAAGCCATTAATAATGGCATACCGCTCGAGGAGTATGCTAAGACCCATAGAGAGCTTGCGAGAGCACTGGAAAAATGGGGGTTTACAAAGCCTATTTAGTGCTCCACGTGGGTTTAACAATATATTCTTCCAGCCGTGGATTCAGTATTTTTGCAATATCGTAGATTAAAGGAGGCCTCCACCAGTTTATCTCAAGAGACCTCAGTATCCCAATAATCCACACTATGAGTAATCCAACCCCTATTATAACACCCATGATAGATGATAGTATGTGGTCAACAAGGGGTATAATGGAGAAGACAAAGACTACAACCCATCCCCTAATAATCACGATAAAGAATGATATAGAGAGGTAAGCCCGGTAGACAGCGTACTTGTAATTAGGCTTCAAAGCCAGCGCCAAAATCCCGCCAATCAATGAAATAACCCAAGCTATAAAACCCACAACCTCTCATCTTCACTCACAGTGCTTGGAGCTGTGGAACCCAATTCAAACCACCAATGGTAACAATATGAGTAGAGGTAATAAACGCCGGGGGCGGGATTTGAACCCGCGCGGGGTAATCCCCACCGGCTCTCAAGGCCGGCCCCTTAGACCGCTCGGGCACCCCGGCTTCTATTTATATTTCTACATATAGGATAATATAACCCTTTTTACTAGTGATCTTCACGTTTTTATATACTTCCCTGGCTCTTTTAGCTAAGTAGTCTCCCCCCTTTGCAAGAACAAATTGTGCAAATCCATTTTCTACTAGGTGTTCTCCAGCCTCTAATACGATATTTTCTACAATGCTCATTCCAGCCGATAATGGTGGATTTGAGTATATAGCATTAAACTTCAAGTTCTTCACGGGCATATATCTATCTCCTTCGAGAACGTGTATTCTGTTATCTACATTATTCAACTTAGCGTTGATCCTCGCCACTCTAACGCTCAACGGATCTATATCAACCATGTAAACTCTTAATTTAGGGTTTAATTTAGCTACTGTAATACCTATTACACCATAACCACAGCCAACATCTAATACTACTCCACTATCTGGTAACACTATGTGTTCTAGTAAAAGCCTAGTACCCTCATCTATTTCTGAGCCAGAAAAGAGACTAGTATATGAGATAAATTGTAATGAAATTCCATGAATAACTAGTGGTATTAATACGCGTTTACCGGGCTGTCTCACCTTATAGTAATGAGTCATTAGAAAACACCTATACTCTTCTTCCTACGCTTCCACACATCCGGGTAAATTCCTCTAGGCATAATAACTCTATTAGTTTTTGCTACAATACCTTTCTCCATCTTAGCGATTTCTTCAGCTTCTTTAAGCGCTTTTGCAAGTGCTACAAGCTCACCTTTTAATGTAAAAAGGGCTACTTTACTATTAGCTTTAACATTATTAGTTAGCATTACTACACCTGGAGCTGCGAGATCTGCTCCGTGAGCAATGGCATCTACAGCTGTATCCATAATAACTATCTTAGGCAAGTGTACAATAGAGACCTCTACCGGCAGTATAACTCTCCTCAAAAGCTCATCTCTACCACTAGTTCTCCATAGATACAGTGCTTCACTAATAGTTTGAAGCCTTACCAGGGATTCATCTTCTCTAAAAGGACCTGTTCTAGTTCTCCTAAGCTCTCTCATATGTGCTCCGACGCCTAAAATTAAGCCAAGATCGTGTGCTATTTTCCTCATATATGTTCCTGGATCGCAGAGTACTCTCACTAAGACATATTTATCAAAATGATCTAATAACTCGATCTCATATACACTTCTAACTCTAATAGTCCTCTTAACACTCGACCTTAACGGTGGTTTTTGATATATCTTACCTTTAAAGTTTTCGAGAGCTTTTTCAAGAATACTCAGAGACACATATTCATGTAGTTGTATAAGCATAATGTACTCTTTTACACTATGAACTACGCTACCAATCACCTTAGTACTATTAGCTAATCCAACAGGAAGAACACCAGTCACCTTGGGATATCCCCACCCCCCGGAAAGGGGGTTCTAGGGTACCCCCATGACCAGCCTTACTAATATTAAACATTTTTTTAACCCATGCTACTACTTCATGGCTCGTGGGTCCAGGTGGCTTATCTAAGTTTATAACACCAAACTGTATAAGATCCTCTATTCTCCTAGCATATGGTAATGTTCCATAATCTGGGCTTGTGTCAGCTTCACGTATTTTTATCCACGTGTTTTTATAACCAGCCTTCTCAGTGATTTTGTCAAGAAACTCCAACCCCTTCTCTGTAAGACCCATATTTAATCCCGAAAAGTCGTGAGTTTATAGAGGTTTATAACTCTACTACTTCTAATTTCAGCTCAATAAAACTCTTAATAACTATTTTTTATGAAAACAACTCTTAACAAGTAAATTAACTATACGACTAGTTATAATTTAAAATATTTCTTCTAAAGAATAGCAGAAAGAGGCAAGAAAACCTCTCATATAGTAAGGACAAAGATAACGACAATCGTAAGAGTGCTTATCCATATACTTAACATTTATTCATAGTATCTTTGAATTAGACACAACTCCTCATTATTCTTCTAACCTATATGTTTATTTTCCTTGTATAGCTTTAATTATCTTAAAAGGCTGTTGCAGAGCTGATGATATGTTTTAATATTTGCGAATACTTGGTGTTGTAGAGTAATGTTTAAATACTTCTATTTCACTATAGTTTCTTGGATGATCCGCGTTGCGGTGACGTAGAGAGGCTCAGATGAGAGCCCCGTGGCGTTGGGCTCAACAGGCACCCATGATGTGTAGGTGAAGCCGGTGAACCCACACAGAGGTACAACCCCTCTAGCGGAAATACAAGTATTCACAGGTACCATCAAGCACCGTTAGAGGGGAAACGCGACCAATTAGTCTGTAGGTGTTTTTCATGGCATCTGAGTGATTTATCTATGCATTACTAGGAGCATTTACCGCTGCACTTACAACGATATTTGCAAAAACTTATAGGTAGTTAATTCTATTACCGCCACTACGTTAAGATCGGTTGTCGCAACGAGTTTAGTATTTACTATACTACTATACTATTCTTTAGCAACTTGGTTAATTTCACTCAGCACGAATACTTATTCTTTTTGCTAAGCAACCTTGTAAGTGGAACATCTTGAATTCTCTACTTTATAGCATTACAGAAAAATAAAGCTAGTAAAGTCGTTTTAGTGAAACGTTCTAGTGTTTTGTTCTCGCAATTCTTGCCACATTATTGCTTCAAGAAGGAGCTCACGGTTAAAAAGATTATGGCAACAATACTAATATTTTTGGACTTAATAATATTGACCTTATAGTAATTAAGCAAGAACTCTACTTTACTACTCTAATTAACCAAATCTAATGAAATGCCTAATATTTCTCATTGCCTCTTTCGCTCTTCACTCTTTTCTTATTGTCGCTTTGTTCTAATCATATCGTCTATATCAAGATATTTTCTAATGTAGCATAAAAGCACTATACGCATTTCTTTCTATGTTCTCTAATATATTTTAAATTAAATTCATTTCTTACTTATCCCATGGATCCTCTACAATTTGCTGAGTTTTGGCTTCACCACCTCCTTCATATACTCTACTAGGTTGTTCTTTTCAAGCGCTTTTAATACCTCATCATCGCTAGCTCCTCTAGGAATATCTATAACCTTATCTGTTGGCTCAACGTGTTTTATATTTACTCTACGTCTCTTAACACCAGATAATTGTTTAGGGCCCGTTATGAGAACAAAGTTCTCGTCTATTATATCGACTATAACACATTTTCTCCCAGCTTCTCTACCAGCTACTTTAACACAGATTCTACCTATTTCTATAGCCGGCATTATAAGCACACCAAGCCCTAACTATGCTTTGAAACATTATTTATTTTACATATTTTTAAAGACTACTCTCTATAACTCTCTTTAAGATTTCAAAGGCTTTTTTAGCATCAATATTCTTTGTATTTATGACGACGTCAAATATTGATAAGTCATCTATGTCTATACCATAAAACTCCTTGAAACGTTTTTTCTGAGTAACCTCCCTTATTACAGTTTCTCTAAAAGCCTTATCAATAGGCATGTTATCTCGCGCTGCAATTCTGAGAACTCTAAGCGTGAAAGGAGCTGTCACATATACTCTAATATCCACGAGATCATTAACAATCCACGCCCCTAGATGTGCATCTATAACGATGTCATCTTCGCGTGCAACTTCAAATGTTCTCCTATCAACCTCAATATCTATGCTAGGATCTCTAGTGGCAACTACACTCAGCTCTTCAACTCCTATACCACGTTTGATTGCAATTTCCCGAAATATTCTACCAGCAGAGAAGTACCTTAACTTAAAATACTCCGCTACAAGTCTAGCTTGTGTAGTCTTACCACTACCTGGTGGACCACTAATGACTACTCTCATAACTCTTTACACCTAGAATATCTCTAAAGCATTTCAGAGAGGAGATGTAAGCTTACTAGTATGTAGAGAAGCGCGTACGGCTTCTCGCAACCCCCTAGTGAGACATGCAGGACATATTACACCTCCATATATTCTCTCAGGTCTTTTCATAGTCTTAGCTAATTTACTGAGCTGATAAGGTCTAAGTGATGGGACACCGTGTAGTTCTCTACCGCAAATAGCACACCGTGCTTTTCCTGGACGCCTTTTCTCATAATGTACTATTAGTTCCCCTCCAGGAGTAATTTTCTTAATTCTTCTCCAACCCCTTGATCGATACATTGGACGAGGCATAATTAAACACCCTAATACCGCTCTTATTTTCACAATAAAGGTGCTTAAATATAGTTACTCTATTCTTAACTTATAACTTAACTTCTCTTGTAATGAGGTAAAATACCCCAATAAACGCTACTAAAACAACCACGTGAGTTGGAATAATAAAATACCCTAAGTCTCTGCTAAAACCGCTTAGAAATGGTATTCCAATTGGCGATATGACGTAGAACTTTCCTATAATACTTGAAATAAACCAAGTTATTAGTAAACCTCCAGTATAGATTACTGAGAATACAGCTGAATATATCAGTGTGAGTATTAATGTCTTCCTACGAAAATATTTAATATAGGGTTTTAGTTTTCTATATCTCCTAATATCTCCTTTAGACCTGATATCCTGAGGCGCTCTTGCTAATTGTCGTTGTAGAGCTTGTATTTGAATATAAAGTCGAGTTTTCTTTAACATTCTAACTACTACGATATATATAAGTGTGAGGAGTAATATACATATGACTATTAAAATAGTTAACATATCTTACTCTCCAATAATTCTCTTTAGTAGCGGGTAAGCTTCGAGAGCTCTTTCATAAGCTATTGTAGTATAATACTGTTGAAGAATGCCTATAGCTAATAGTAAACCCATGCCAGTACCATAGGCTCCTAGAATATCAGCTGCAACCGCAATTAATGCTACAATTATTGATGAAAGTATTGTTAATGGATAAATGTACTTTGCAAGCACTTGTTCTAGAATTTTAGGATTACGTCTAAGCCCAGGCACTTCAAAACCACTATCTATGAGTTGTTGTGCCTGAGCTGAGGGATTTAATCCTGCCACCTCAACCCACATTAATCCAAATATAATAGCAAAAACTATTACAAGTATGCTGTAAATAATAGTGTGCCCTGGATCATATGTAGCGCTTATAACACCGTGAGGACTTGATAAATAATAAGCTAATCCACCCACAACTCTTCCTTGCTCATCATATTTAACTAGGAAGTCAGCTATCTGAGCTGGCACAAGTGCACTCAAATACCTCCTAATGAGAGTTGCAAATACTATTACATTAGAATATAAAATACCTATGAATAATACCGGTATATTAGTAACATATAGGAATTGCAAAGGCACTCTACTCTTAATTGTATAAAATCGAGGTGATGTAATTGGTATCTCTACCCTCATACTACTGAGATAAATGAGTAATATAGTGAAAGCTAAAGTAGCTATAAGCCCTATGAGATCTCTACCACCTGGCCTCATGATTATACGTGTTAAATCACCATTACTTGTTACTACACTCACAGTGTACGGTATAAATCCTATATATTCTCCTTGAACTTTTAGTGGACTAAATATATTCCAAAATATTGTCGTAGCTACACCGGCTAGAATAAATAACGAAACACCTGATCCTATGCCCCATCCTTTTTGAATCATCTCATCGAGAATCATTATGAGAAGTGTTGCCAAAAATAATTGTATTGTTACGGCTACTCTAATATGCCACCCTGCTACACAGTGAGTAATAGGATTACCAATAAAATTCCAGTATCTACATGCGAGCGTGTACATTGAAGCCTGAAATGCAGCCAGTATTAATGCTATAGTTTTCTGAGCCATGGTAAATGTCCTGCGCTCCTCCGGATCTGTGAGATCTATTTCGATGAGTTTTGCTCCGACTAGTATTTGCATTATAAGACCAGCTGTAACTATAGGACCTATACCTAGCTCCATTAGCGTGCCACTGTGAGCTGCGAAAATAACCTGGATGAGCAAGAATTGTTCGGGACCTGTTACCTGTATGCCATATAGAGGTGTGTGTGACATTAACAAGTACACTACTAGTGCAAGAAAAGTCCATATTAATCTCTCTACGAGACTAGGCCTCCTCTTAGGCTTAGGCACAGCTGGTATATACTTAGCTACAGCAGCCATAGCCGAGAGTATTCCCAAAATATCACCCTCATCTTTGTCAATCTGCTAATTAAACACCTGTAGATTTAAATAAGTCACGTCAACCTATATATGACTACTAGTAGCTTAAAATAATTTCTCAAGTAAATTAACTACGCCACTCACTTAGTGTTTATAATGAAAAACTCGCTTTTAAGGCGGAAATGAGTAGAAAGGTTTATTTATTAACTAAGACAACTACCCCTCCACACTTCTCAATTTTCTCTTTGGCTTTTTTTGAAACGCTTTTAGCGATGATCTTTAATGGGAGTGTTACTTCGCCATGTCCGAGAATCTTGTCATATCCCATCTCCGCGGTGTTAATAACAATTAATTCACCTTCTCTTAGGGCTTCATTTCTTGAGATTGCTTGAAGAGCTAGCTCATTAAGTACACCTACATTAATTGTTTTCACTTCTCTTTTCAACTGGCTTGGGCTGATAAAGCCGTGTTTACCATACCAATCTGGCGCGTATTTTATTGTCCACGTCCATTTATGCTTGTGAAAACCAACAGCACCAAAACCACCTCTTGAACCACTCTTTCTGTGTTGTCCTATTCTACCCCAACCCATTGTTCTTGTTCTGCCCCGTAATCTACGACTTTTCTTTTTTCTTCTTACAACCACGTGAAATCACCTAGATCATTTTTATTAAGAGTTCGTTTATTGCAGGTCCACGATATCCGAGTTCTCCGCCTTGACTATATGGTCTCTTTATTGTTCCCTTAAATCCACCGCGTGGAGGGTGTAGTCTAAATACTGGTTTTATTAAGTGTTCTACTTTGTGAAGATATATTTTGCCTTGTAAAATAGCGTCTGCAAGTGCTGATATACCACCTTTAACACCATACTTAGCGAAATGTCTATCTACATATTCATCTGTGAGTTTTCTATTGCCAGGTATCCTCCCACGCTCTTTTAGTAATAATATTAGTGTCTCTTTATTTACTTCACCCCAAGTAATCCAGCCTGATGCCTTTAACAACATGTTCTTTAATCCCGGTAAAGTGGCTGGATATAGTGTGCAGTGATATTTTTTATGTAGGCGAAGTAATTTTAATGTATAATTGACATCGTATGGACAATTTACAGTACCACGGACTCTGATAATAGCATATACTGGTATATAGCTCTCCTGAGAGCTCATAGTTTAACCCCAGTTATGTCTTTACCCAGTCTATTGGCGTTATGAATTTGTAAGTATTGTGTAGTGCATTTACAGTGGCTTTCGCGAAATTTAACGTAGTTCTAGTTTCACCAAAAGCCTGTGTCCATACATCTCTTATACCAGCTAGTCTAAGTGCTACTTTAGCCACATCTCCCGCAACAAGACCTGTACCCTTAGGGGCTGGTTTAAGCATTATTTTCACACTTCCAGAAGAACCCGTAACTATGAAGGGTACTGAATGAGGTTCCCCACATCTACACTCCCAACTTCCACACCCTCTCCTAATAGGTTTAATATTCAGCTTTGCATCTCTAAGAGCTTTTGATAAAGCCTCTGTATACTGGCGAGCTTTACCAATACCTATACTTACATAACTATTCTCATCGCCAAC
Organism: Desulfurococcaceae archaeon; assembly: GCA_020833225.1. Lineage (GTDB taxonomy): Archaea > Thermoproteota > Thermoprotei_A > Sulfolobales > Desulfurococcaceae > UBA285. Next base: position 20,101 of record JAJHQS010000016.1, on the reverse strand, counting down.
TATAACTACTACTTGAAATTTACTTCTCCTACCAGCATCAGTCATTTTCTGAACAATTTTTACATCTATTCTAGCATACTTTAAGTTAGGTAAGAGGTAATCAACTATTTCAGGCTCTAAAAGCGGTAAATTTTTACTGAAAATCTCATTTAAACTTGTTATTTTACCCTCTAATACCAACCTCCCCGTCCTCGTGCGTGGAACCCACTTTTCTAGCGCAGCTTTATCTATTGCTGGCATAAACGTGTAAGACATAATTATGTCGCCTCAACTCCTCTAATATTTATTTTAGAACTATAAGAAGCTAGAATAGCATTTTTAACCTCATCAAAATGCACAGGCAGATTCTCTGGGTCTAAACCTCTCTCAAAATACTTTGAAAACCTAATTTTAACTAAGTTTTTTTCCTTAAGCATCTTAGCATATTCTGCTATATGCATGCCACGAATTCTATCTAGTGGAGGAGCTATCTCCTCGCTCATAGGTACTTTAAGGCCTACATCATTAGCAGCTTTAATTGCAGCAAACACTATTCCTCCTTTTACAGGTCTCTGAAGACCTATATCTGGCACGGCATATGTTATATTCTTTTCTAATGCCCTTAAAGCAGCGAGAAGACCAGTTAAGTATGCAGCCGGAGTATTTGCCATTCCACCCTTCCACCCGAATTTAGTAAAAAGCTCTCTTGAATGCGCTGCAGCAATCACGTGATCTCCCTCTGGCTTAGCAATTACTATCTGAACCCATATGTAATTTAATGTCTTTCTCACAACAAACCTCGGATGACCTGAAAGAACCATTACATAGCGCTTATAATAATTTGTCTTCCCTTCACGTCTCCTTCTACGTAGAACCTTATACTTAGGACCTCTTGCCACAAAATCACCTCTCTGTTTCTTTTATTAAGCCATGTTCTTTCAAGTAGAGTCTTAGTGATGATAGAGAAGTAAAGTATCCACCTTTGGCTAACATGTAGAGGCGCCTATATGTCTTCTTCTCTATAATGCCGTGATCTCTTAAATACCTTAAATATCGTCTTATCTTCCTTATCCTACCCATCCAGGCTTCTTTAGAACTCATACGTGCATGTTTACTGCCCTTACGTTTACCATGACCTCTCCTTCCACCTTTTACACGCTTTTTATGTCTAACTCTCGATGCATGTCCAGCTATGCCGTGTTCTGGCTTAATTAAAATCGCGCCCTCATTAATAAGCCTTTTTACATCTTCTCTTGTGACAGCCTGTGACACATCACTTATCCTACTAGGATCTATTTTGATCCTTGAAACCCCTACACCGAGTATTTCTGCTGCCAATTTCTTCTGTAGTGTTAAATCAGCCAAGTCTTAAACACCTCTATGATATCTCAGCTATCTTAGGTGGATTAGCTATTTTAAAGCCTTTCTCAACGGCTTTCTTATATATTAAAATAGCGTTTTTTAAGCTAACATTACTCCCAATATAGATTACGTGTTCGTTAGGATTATAGTTATCAAGCTCTTTTACACTATGAACCACGACAGGTTTAAGTCCACAAGGATGTAGACCTCTAACTATAGCTGGTACTCTATATCCCACTTTGACTATTGGCGGATAACCTTTTAATTGAAGTCTCATCTTGTTATCAATACCCTTAGGCTTACGCCACTTAGGATCATTTTTAAATTTCGGCTTCTTCCACCATAAGTGTCTTAGAAATTCAGGCATTTTTTGTTTTATTTTCTCACGTAGTTTTAAATAATATTTTATTTCTCTCTCAACGTTCATACTACTCACCAATAACCCCTCTCTCATAAATGTATATGCCATCTACAAAGACTCTTCTATCACGCTCTCTCACACGTGTAGCTCTCTCTATAGAGGCTGCTGTTAAACCTACCTCTTCTATATTAACGCCTTCAACGATAACATCATCGCCTTCTACACGTATATCCACATTGCCATAGATCTTAGCAATGCGGTCAGCTTTTTCACCAAGAAAGTTCTTTATTCTAACAACACCTCTCTCTTTATCAACAACAACTGTAACAGGGAAATGTGAATATACAATTTTCAACTTATATCTAAAGCCTCTAGTAACACCAATAATCATGTTTTCTATATGTGAAGCTATTGTCCCAACAAGAGCTTTAACTCTCCTATTAGCAAGATAAGCCTCTACAATAACTTCGTTATCTCTAAGAGATATGTAAACTCCTCGTGCATGTGAAAAATCTTTTTCTACAGTACCCTTCGGTCCTTCAACACGGATTTTTAAATTTTCAACATGAACTCTAACACCTTCAGGTATAGAAATATGCTCCTCTACATGTATAGCTTTAGGCATTTTAATCACCATAATTACTACTTAGTAGCAATATGCTAGAAGCACGCCTCCAATTCTCTTCTCTATAGCCTCTCTATGAGACATTACACCTTGCGATGTAGAGATAACTAAGATGCCGATATTGTACGCGGGTAAGTATTTCTTTAACCAACTCGGTGGATTTACTAGATCCTCATATTTAACTGAGAACCTAGGTTTTATAACTCCTATTTTATTTATCCTACCGAGTAATTGTATTTTAATTTTACCCCATCTACCATCATCTATGTATTCAAACTCACCAATATACCCCTCTCTCTGTAAAACTTTAAGTACATTTAATATTAGCTTAGAGGCTGGCCATGTAATAACCTCTTTCTTAGCTCTTAGCTCAGCATTATATATAGTTGCAAGGGTATTTGCAAGAGGATCCATCGCTACCATGAGTGTTAACCTCTTTAACTATATTTTTTAAATCCAATAATAGTAGCAACTTCCCTAAAACATTGTCTACATAAGTAGATACCGTAAGCTTGTATAACAGCATCTCGAGAACCACATCTCCTACACTCTTGAACTCCACGACCATGCTTATATTGTTTAGGTGGCTTAAACTTAGCCATAAGCACACCTCTTACTCAACAATTTCAACTTCAAAGAGGTTTTTAAGTAAAACCATAGCTTCTAGTTTTGTCACTCTATGTCTCTTTGGAATTGTAGATTTACAGCGTCTTCTACGCATAACCCTGTAACCAGGTCTCTCAATAGTAATACAGACATCCATGCCGAAAATCCCTATTTCAGGATCATATTTCACTCCGGGTATATGTATATGTTCTTTAATACCAAAACACACGTTACCGTATTCATCAAAACTACTAGTTTTTATCCTATAGCCAACGGCTTCTAGAGCTTTCTTTAAAAACTCTACTGCTCGTTTACCTCTCAATGTAACTACAGCTGCTATGTAATCACCTCTCTTAACACCAAACTCTCTAATAGTTCTCTTAGCTCTTCTAAGTGACGGCTTCTGCCCCGTGATCTCTTCTAATACGCCAGCTATTTTCTTTAATCGCTCAAAATCTGGATTTATACTAACGTTTACAGTAACCTTAGTTATTCTAGGTCTTAACATCGGATTACTATCCCACTTCTCAAGGATCTTGCTCTCTATTTCTGGCAATAACCCAGACACTACCACGCACCCTCATATAACGTTATCACTGGCTTATCTATACCTATAGGAAATACGTATTCTAGACTAGTCTGAAACCTCCTACCTGCATTATCCTCTAATGTTACAATATACTTCCTCCTCTTAAGAGCACTGGGAATTATCTCTACTATTTTACCTACACGCCCTACATTTCTACCTCCATAGACAATAGCAATAACCCCCTCTTTTAGTGGAATATAATTAACTATAGTATTCTCTCTTAGTGATATTAATACAGTACCTAGGGTCTCATAGATATCCTCTACGGGATTACGAGGGTCAGCCACTTTTACTAGAACATTTCTACCATCATGTAAATTAAGCTGTATATGCCCGCCCTTGACGGTTGTCTTATTAATGATCTGGCAAGGTTTAAGCCCAGCTTCTTCTTTTGGTATTTTATGAGGCCAGAGAACTTTAATGGGCGTTGGCAAAATTCTATAAAACTCGTTAACGCCAGTAATCTCGATCACATCCATTAATCCCACTGGAAACTTATAGTTTCTTACAACTCTTCCATCGACTTTAAAACGACCCTCCCCTATGAGCCTCCTAGCCTCTTTTCCTGTTTTTGCATATTTAAAAATATCACGAACTAGTATAAGTAACGGTAAACAACGTTCAAGAGGATGAGGGCCAGGACTTGGTTTTACTGTCCATTTATACTCTTTTCTCAGAATAGGCCAAAATTCTGGTGCAGCTAAAGATTTTAAGTGCCTTGAACCACCCATTCTCGCCATTATTCACCACCTTTTTGTTCTTTCTCCTCACCCTTAGCGACTAATTCTGACATTGTTACTTTTCGCCTTTCAATGATCTTTAATCTATACTCGTCTGACAAGTCTAATTTAACGATCACTACTTTACTTGGATGTATTGGATAATAAACAGGCGTTCCATCAGCTTTCTTAATTTGTACTCCTTCTATGAAGATCCTGACTCGTTTTAAGTCCACATCAACAACTTTACCCTCTGTGCCCGCAAAGTCTCCTCTTAGAATTCTAACTACATCACCTACTCTTATAGGTAATCTTTTAATATTATACTTTTCACGTAGCTCGTGTGAGAGAGGGGCGTTAAATAATTTATGTCTTAGGTGGAGAGGCATTGTGTAAAGCTGTTTTCTTTGAACTCTAGGTTTTGATGAGATCTTAGTATTCAATAATACGTTCACCTCTACACAATTATTGATGCTAAATTAGCTACTTGAGGCCATCTCTCGGCAGCCTCTCTAGCTATAGGTCCTCTAATCTCTGTCCCCTTTGGCGTACCCTCAGGTGTTAGTAATACAACAGCATTATCTTCAAACGCAATCCATGTTCCATCAGGCCTTCTATAGGGTCTTCTCTGCCTTACTACTATCGCCTTAAAGATCTTCTTTCTGACTTCAGGGGTACCTTTTTTCACACTTACAACTACGAGATCTCCTACACCTGCTGGAGGTATTCTTCTAAGTCTTCCATGATAACCTGGAACACCTATTATTAAGGCCTCTTTAGCACCACTATTATCAGTCACTTTAACTAGAGACATTACTTGAAGCCCTGTTGCTACACGCCTCCTAGAATAAACCGGCTTACCCGCTACAGCACGCTTAGCACCCATATAACTACCACCTAACTACCTCTCTTTTTCTCAAGGACACTTATAACTACAAATGCAACAGTTTTTGCAAGTGGGCGTGTTTCAGCTATTAATACTTTATCACCCTCCTCGACATCTATACATGGAGGTACACGTACATGTATTTTTCTTCTCCTACGCTCATATCTCATATATTTTGACACATAATGTAAATACTCATGAAGCACAATAGCTGTTTTTTGAGCACGCCTCTTTACAACGACACCTTCAAGTAGTATACCGCGTATTTTTAAATGTCCATGCCATGGACAAGTCGGATCACTACACATCTTCTCCGGGGGTTTTACACCAGGAATACCAATATTACGCACACCAGAGCTACGTTGTGAAGAGCTCATGCTTCACCCCCTACACTTTCTAATGTATTTCTTAAGCCTATCCCAAGGCCTACCCATAATATCTTCACCTACAATAGTCACCTTTTGACCACTGGGAATTTTAAGCTCAAAAACACCATTAGCTTTAAAAACACGTAATTTTTTCCCATCACTCCTTTCAATAATAAAAGTTTTAAGTGTCTCATCTACAATAATGCCTGAGAGCCCTATCAACGCTGGATCAGTATATTGTAAGAGCTTGATCTCTAACCCTATTAGCTCATGACATAGTATATTATTAGGGGTTATTTTCATAAATATCACTCCTTAGATCCACTACCCTTAAGTCTCTCTTCGCTCATGACAGTTAGTATACGGGCGATATCTCTCTTAATGTTTCTAATCTTAGCTGTGTCTTTTAAGAGCCCTATTTTAGCTTGTAATCTCAGCTTAACAAGCTCCATTCTTAACTCTTCGAGTTTTCTGAGTCTCTCCTCAGAGCTCATTTTACGTATCTCAGCCGGCTTCAACTAGCCTCACCCAGCTCTTGTCTTATCTTCTCAACCTCGCTAGAGGAGATCTCTTTTAACATCACTTGATCTGGTAACTGCGCAGCCGGCTTAACTATGACTACTTCTACACCATAAACACCAGGTTTTAGTAGAACATGTGCTACTGCTCTATCTACTATATGATCAACCGCATCCCCTGCTTTATAAACCCTTCCACCACGTAGTTTCTCATAAGAGGCTCTTTCACCTCGAAGTTTACCACTTATAACTATTTCACATCCAAGGGCTCCCGACTCCAATACTCTACGTAACATGAACATCATTACTCTCCTAAAAGGTATACCCTTTTCAAGTGCTCTAGCTATTCTAAAAGCTACTACTCTCGCATTTAGATCTGGGTTAATAACAGGTGAGACAGTTATACTCACATTCTCTAATCCTAGTCTACTTTGAAGTACCGTAGCTATTTTCTTCAATACAGATCCACCGCGTCCAATTAGCCTACCAGGGTGTTCAGCGTAGACAACTACCCTGTGGCCTAGCGGTGTTTTATACACTTCTACATCGGCATAACCAGCGTCTTTGAAGTAGTATGCTAAAAGCTCATCAATCATTACTTTTACTAAGCCGTATGAGAGAAAATAGTCCCTTATTCTAGGTCCTACCATATTATTCAACCTCTTTAACAATTACCTCGAGATGACTAGTTCTCCTATACTTCGGAGTTGCGCGACCAAATGCCCTAGGCATATATCTCTTTAATGTAGGACCCCTATGAGCAGCTATATGAGTAATAATTAGCTTATCTACATTTAACCCCTTGTTCTCAGCATTTGCTTTAACATTTTTTAATAATTCTAATACGTACTTCGCTCCTTTCACAGGATATCTGCCGCTAGGCCAGCCAAATTGTTCTGCAAGACCCCTCTTGTGACTGAGTTTTCCATGGTATCTTCTAAAGGGAACAGCTTGTTTAAGTTTAATTACATTCTCAAGAAATTTCTCAGCATCACTTAGCTTCATGCCCTTTATAGAGTTAGCAATTTCCCTCATGTATTTTATAGATACGGGAATATCAAAAGCAACAGCCTTAGCTATTTTAGACTCGTCTCGTAATTTTAAAGAGTAATGCCATGTAGGCATGAATAAGCACCTACTTCATAGCTACAAACCTACTACTCCTAGTTGCCTTAAGTCCAGGTTCACCGTGAGTAACTTTCTTAGTAGTTGGAGAAAATTCTCCAAGATAATGCCCTATCATTTCTGGTGTTACTTTAAATTGAACATACTCTTTACCGTTATATACGGCGAAAGTTAATCCAACCATTTCAGGAAGCACGATCATGTCTCTAACATGGGTCTTTATTACCTTCTTCTTAGCGAGCTCTGGGTCTCTTAAAACCTTTCTTATCTTAGCGAGGAGTTTTATTTGGGCCTTGGTAAAACCACGTAGAAGATGTCTTCTCTGCCTAGCTGGTAACAGCTGAACAAACTCATCTAGCGACATATTGAGTAGTTCTTCTAGAGTCCTACCTCTATATTTAAACCTCCTCCACTCAGGTGGCATGTCCTGTAAGTGGGGAGGTAACTTTAAAACTTGACTCATATATCATCACCAATAATTAAAACACTCTTCCTCAAATCTACGAGTATCTCTAAGTAGTTTTTAATTCTAATTACACTCAACACTACTACTTCCCCTTCCTCCTACCTGTCCTCCTAGCTGCTATATGTCCTACCTTTCTACCTGGCGGAGTAGTGCGAGAGACAGTAGTAGGTCTACCAACATGTCTACCACCACCATGTGGATGCGCCACAGGGTTCATGACAACACCTCTCACACGAGGCCACCAGTGGCTTTTTGCACTCCACTTCCAATATGCTGCACCCGCCTTTAAGAGAGGTTTTTCAAGTCTTCCACCTCCAGCAACTACCCCAATAGTTGCCCTAGCCATAGCTGATACTTCAATAACTTTTCCACTTGGCAGTAGAACTTTAACCTTATCACCAGACTTACCCATAATAACAGCATATGTTCCACTAGACCTTGCATATCTTCCCCCATCACCCGGTAATTTTTCAACATTAGCTACTTGTGTACCCTCAGGTATAACGCCTACTGGTAATATATGGCCATTAGCGATCTTAGCTTGAGGACCTATTTCAATAATCTGTCCTACATACATACCTTCAACAGCCGGTATATAAAATACTTCTCCCGTCTCAAGCTCTATCTCAGCTAATGGAACCCAACGACCTGGATCATGTATTAGATTTCTCACTAATCCTTTGTAGTTCTTACTTATATCTAGTGAAGGATACCTAGCTGGAGCTATATGCAGGTGATCTGGAGTACGCCATGTGGGACTCCCACGACCCCTCCTCTGAACAATAATTCTCTTACCCATACTCTTCACCCTACATTAAACCTAATTTCGTAGCGACCTCTGATGCCTTAAATTCTGGCTTAAGTTTAACATATGCTTTTTTCTCACCTCTAGAAGTTATCAAGGTTCTAACATCCTCAACTTCAACATTAAATAACGTCTCTACAGCCCTCTTAACATCGTGTTTAGTAGCTTTAATATCAACTATAAATGTTAATGTATTTTGCCTATCAATAAGCATTAACGCTTTCTCGCTTTGAAGAGGGCGCTTAATTATTTTTAAAGCCCACTCAACATCACTCAATAAACTCCACCTTATATTTATCTCTAAGCTCTTCAAGAGCCGGAAGAGATATCACCGTAAGCCTACCTGGAACACCCCCTGGAGCTAAGTGTAATATGCTGAGATTTCTAGGCGTCGCTATATCCACACCTGGGAAGTTTCTCACAGCTTTCGCAAAGGGGACACTATATTTTGATAAAATAAATAGTACACTATTAGGCTCTATATACTTACGCCCCCTCATTTTACCTTTACCAGCTCTTATCCTTATCTTCTTATAGCTTCTCTCAATATCACTCCATACTCCAATTTTCTCAAGAAATGCTTTAGCTTCTTTGGCTTTAAATATAGTGTTTTCCACATCTCCAGTTACGATTACTGGTAATTTCTCACATGTAAAAATATGACCTCTCTTTTTCACAAGCTCTATTCTAGACGTAGCTGCAAGCGCTGATAGTATAGCCATTACACGCTCTTTCTCGTTTACTTCTTCATATATATTCCTATCTGGTCTTGGAGGAAACGCTATATGCCCTTTCCTAGTAGAAGTAACAAATCTAGCTGTACCATTTGGTAATCTCGGTACTCTCGCAAGTCCATAACCAACACCCCAGTATTTAGCTGTAGTTCTCTTACCTGCAAATGGATCTCTGCCTTTAGGTTGCAACATTGCTGTAAAAGCCGATAAGAATGCTCGATTAATAAGATCCCTTCTAATAGTATAATAGAAAATGCTCGGCAATTCTATTTCTTCAATAACATCACCATTCACATTAAATACGTTGACTACAAGTTTTTGCCCCATTAGATGAGGGTCCTTAGTAGCGAGAATAACCTCCATGAGAAAACACCTCATACACCCTGCTTACTCTCAAGACTAAAGTAAACTATTTGTGGACCTGAGAGAGGTATAAACCTTAAATCTGGTCTAATCGGATGTCTCAAAACAAGCACTCTCTTTGAAGGCCCCATAACAGAGCCTTTAACTACAATATAAGGTCCATATATGAGTCCATAGCGCAAAAACCCTCCTTTAACTGTTACTTCATAGCCGTAACGACCCATTTTAACTATTCTCTTATTATACTCTGTTCTTCTATGAAAACCCATTTGACCCGGCTGTGGAACTTCACTCATAGAGTACGTAAATGCAGGGCTTCTTGCACCTACTTTTCTACTTCCTTTTCTATGTTTATGCCATCTTGGAAGTTCTTTAACACCAAATCTCTTTATAACACCTTGGAAACCATGACCTTTAGTTACTCCAATAACATCTACAAACTGCCCTTCAATAAACACATCAAAAGGTGTTAAATATCTGCCCCAAATAGAATTAGCATACTTTATTTTTTCATCAATACTTTCACCATGGATCTTTATTTCAAAAACCTCACATTTCTTTTTACTAAAACCTGCGAGAATAGGTATAGTTGTAACTATAGCTCGAACGTCGACAATATCGCCACTAAGTATTTTTTTAACTTCATCTTCACTGCTTTCTGCTATAAATTTAAATCCATAATCTCCGCTTGGATCCGGTTTAACAAGCCCATGATTAACTTTACGTAATCCCAGTAAGTATTTGCGCACTACGTCTTTAGGACTTAAACTCCACAGTGAATTTGAGACATAAAGGTCTTCTACAGCTTTAATCACCGCATTAATTGGACTTGTCCACACCTCACCAATAGCTTTTAAAGCCCCATTATAATCTCGCGTGTAAGTCCTTAAACCTATAACTACTATTGGTGGTGCATCCAGAATGGTAACAGGTATAAATCTCTCTTTACCAGTAAAAGGCGTGTTAGGACGATCCTCAATTACAATAGCGTGCGTCATACCAGCCTTATATACAGGGTAAGCTAGAAGAACAGGTGTCTTAGTTATACCCTTCTTTAAAGCCTCTTCACCGTATCTTTCAATAAGCAGGTCAAACCAACTCTTCTCAGGCCATGATTTTATCCTAGGCGTTAGATCCTCAGCTCTCTTACGTGGCCTAACTCCTAGGCTTCCATGTCTTGGAGCATGTGTCTTTCTGTGACCCAAGTTAAAACACCACTACTCTGGTTAAATTGTGTAAGCACCAGCACTTGACTATATACTTTCTAGAGCCTTTTAAAATACTCTTTCTACACCTCCTCTTAAAAATATGTTTATAACTCCAAGTGTTATGATCAATGCTTCCTCTGTTCTAATACTTACAACTCTCTGCTCGGGAACAGTATTCCAAACATAGTCTATATATTTCTGCAATGACATTTGCTCTTGTTGCGCTATTTCAAATAAATCATATCTAGGACTTCCAAATAGAATTGTAATATCCCGGTCGCGAAGTTTACTTATAGTATTATAACTCGGAAACTCACCCTTCTTATCAGTTGCAATCACGTAGTGCGAAGTGCTTCTAGATCTCTCTAATACCTCGCGTAAACTACTATAAAACGTCAAACGAGGACCTAGATATATAGGCTTCTCTATACACTCAACCACTCTATCTTCAATACTCACCACAAGAAGAGGTTTTAATCCCTCTTCACAAGCGTTTTCGACGAGATAAGGTATTCTATTCCCTATATGCGCATAAAATTTGCCACTAAGATCTTTATAAACAAACCCTACTCTTACTTCTCCTATCTTAGGCTTCTTAGCGACATTAAAAGCTTCTAGCCTAATTGGAGGTAAAGCACCTACATACCTCAGAAGAGGGTTTGAGGGTATGAGTAGTTTTCTAAGATAAGGTGGTGTAAAGAAGTAGCTCCAATATGTCTTAATAAACTTCTCTTGTTCATGAAACTCAATATGTCCTGTTAGAGGCTCTTTATAGAAGATTACTTCGTAGACGCCGAAAATAGATGTCCAGCGTGCTACTTGATGTATTTTAATAGCCTTTAATAGTGGTGTATGCTCTACATCTAAAATACTAGTTGGTAAGGCTACTCTAATTAAAGTCATTGATTTTACTACACACTCTTCACATTACTTCTCCTTACGCTTACCTCTCTCTTCTCCACTAGTAGTACTTTCTCTCTGCACTCTTTCCTTACTCATAAATAGCGTTGTTCTCTGTCTACCACCCATATATAACACCTCTACTTAATAACACACGACATAGTCTACTATGTGCATTTAGAGACAACTTATTATATTTTTCCTCGTTTTTCTCTAATACCACTCTCAATGCCAATATTGCTCAATTTAAGCGGCTTAACAATATTAATCAATTCTACTCTCTTATTGAGCATATTAATGTAGAGTGCTTCACCTATATTGAGTCTTAATAGTAGCTTTGCATAATTATCACTCACACCCACAATGCGTTTAACCTTTTCTATGTACTCCTCATTTCTAGAGCCGAAAATCACAAAATTACCTATATTTTCTAATACTTCCGATGGCACATCTTCAGGACTCTGTGTCGAAATAATAACCCCTACTCTCTTACTTCTACCTTCTCTCACTATTTCAGCTATTGCTCTTAACCTGAGAATTCTCCAAGCATCATCTATGATTATTAACGCGCCCTGATCTCTACTCCCCCTTAAGAGCACTTGTCGTAAAAGTCCAATGAAGAGTGAGGCATAAGTGTTCTGAAATACTATCCCCTTACCTCTGAGACTAACAATGACATTTCCATTTAAAACGCTTTCTAACATTGTATAGTCTGATTTATTATCTATGAATTCTAAGAAGTGTATTAGCAGTAATGACGCTGAGCTCGACTTTAAAGCATGTTCAAAGCTACTAAACTCCTCAAGAGAGCTTAGTGCATTAGAAATCTTATCAAGTGGCAGGTTAGTTACATATGATACCGTATCTAAGACAACAGATCTCCAGTCGATGTGACTTATGCCTAGAGGAGGCTTTAAAAAATGTAGAGGGGCTTTTTCAGGTATCACCGTATTAAGTATCCCTGGTACTGTATAGTCCTCTAAATCACCTTTAAAATCAATAACAAATATTTTAATTGGCGTTTCTGCTATAACTTGCTCTATTATACTAGAGAGTAGTGTTGACTTACCCCTCCCGGTTGGCCCTATTACGGCTAAGTGATAATATAGTTCTTCTAGCTTTAATCCAACAGGGTGTAAACTATCTTTAATAAATCCGACTATGATGTCTTCACGAGATAATGTAGGCTTATCTATAACTAGTGGTTGAATATGTGACAGCTTACTTGCCTCTATAACAACACTACTTATCTCAAGTTCCTTACTTAAACCAAGAGACTCTAATAGGAGTTTCAATATCTCACTACGATTTCCTCTTCTAAGTTGCAGATTATATTGTTTTTGAAAAAGCTCTGAAATCAGGGTTTCATAATAGTCTGCTAAACTCTTAGCTTTATCTAGGCTAGTATCACTCACTACAAATGTAAGAACCAATGTGGCTTTAATAAACGGCTTACCTTTCAGCAAAGCCTCATATATACTCTTTAACTTATGTAATTTAGCCTGTAATTTAACTCTACGAGCCTCATCGCCGGTGCTTTCAAGATCTACTTGTGTGTTTAAAATATCATTTGTTAATTTTCTCAAGAATTTCTCAGTGTCAAATTCCTCTTTTAAAATATGTATATGTACGCCCTGTGGCAGGGATTTTAAGAGAGCTGCATAAGATTCTATGAGAGCGCGTAGAGAGCTTTCAGATAGATCTTCAAGGGAATAATCTACATCTCTACATATTAATACTCTCTTTACTATAACTTTCCCAGGTAAATATGTTACTATGTCTGGTGGTTCAAGTGTTATCCTGAGCTTTGAAGGTAAAGGAACTTGCAGTAGCTCAAGAACTCTTCTCACGAATCTCATTTCTTCTCACCAATTTAAGAACTAAAAGTAGTAGTGCTGAGAGTATTGTGGAGACATAGAGATGTATTAAGTTATGAGTATACATATACATTTGTGCTCCATATGATAATGCCATCATTACCAATATTACTATTAGCTTTCTCATCTATATTGCCACCAAGTATCTGGCTATGCTAGTTGAAGCTCCTCCTAGTAAGCGAGCTAATCCATATGAAATCGCCAGTAATATTGCAATGTAAACTAGCGGCAGTATAGTTAACTCTACAAACATGTATACTACGTAGAATATCGCTAATTCAGGTGAAAAAATATCTATGTTAAGTGCTTTTACTATAAAAGGTTCAATTACAATGTCTAATGGAGTTGTAGAGTAATACCTTACTATTATATCTATTAAATAAGTACCTGCCGTGAGAGGGTATTTTAGCGCTATATAACTTACACCATACCATGAAAACTCTGCTATATCTGATGCGTTAACAATTTCACTATTAATAAACACTTCTACTTTATCTGAAGCTTCAATATATACTCCAAAATAGGTATTCTCAGCTACTTCTAATTCCATTGTTAACTCAACGCTAGAATTATTACTTGATCTAGAGTAATTGACAACGCTAATGCCCCAACCAAGCTCTACAACTCTATTAGGGCCTAGTATTAGGAGATCTGGAAGTTGTATAGTGTAATTTACATACTCAGTATCTTGAGATCCAGGTATATCAAACGTATATCTAATACCTGCTATTTCAACTTTAGCCTCATGCGCCGAGCAGGGAAATCCTCCCTTTAATTTATCTACTTCTAGTTGTCCCCGCTCATTAAAGACATACCTATAGAGTAATTCTCCATCTCTATAACCCTCAATAACAGCTTGACTTACTGGGTGAACTTTAGCATCTACTATGTTTAAAGTAGCTGAGCACACAGGCTCTTTTAAACTTACGTTATAACCTATATTAGTTACGGCACCACGAGTAACGGTTGCTATGAAATGCGGCATTAGTGGTATACCTATTGAGAACACCATTGTCACAGCTATGATCATTGCCCCTGCACTTCTAGCTAATCTAAAGGGTATAGAGCACATAAGCACCCCTAGAGCTATTAGAAACCCAGCTGCAACCCGCAACACCAATGCCATAATAAAAACTGTGAGTATTGTTGTAAGAGATGTTGTAATAGAGCTAACAATAGGAGAGAGTATACTTGAAATAATAGTACCTAAACCAGTTTTACCTATAACTATACTAATAGCTTTGAAAGCTGCGAGAAGGAGAAAAAGGATCGAAGATCTCCCAGTAACCCACTCTGTAAAAGTAGCCCAGTTCACGCCGAGCACGTAGCTTAAATAATCTATAAGTCTAATAAGTGTTTGATACGAGAATACAAGTATAGCTGCAAAAACACCATCTACCATTAGTGTTCTACCGAGTCTCTTCAGGTGAAAAAAAGGTAAAGGTATAGCTCTCAGCAGTGCACCTAGACAATAAGATAGTATAGATAAGTAAAACGCTAATGATAATATATCCATGAGCATTTAACCCCGGTTAATAGTAAATTACGGCATTGAAGGAGGTTGTGGCATAGGTAATTGAAGCGAAGACGTTATATAAGCTATAATTGCAAACACTGTTGTACCCATAGCTAGCCAAAAAGCCGCCCACACAGCATCTTCTATGAACCTCCCTCCAAGCTTCTTTACTCTCAAAAATGGTATTGGTAAACCCTTAATAAGCCACCCCACAATCCAAGCTAATAGAAACACAAACCACGCTATCACCACAACAATTGTAATTAACCACCTTATGAATTCAACTGGATCCATAATTAACCCCTAATAGAGAATTACATAATGTAAAATAGGAGAGTTGAGTAAAAGTATTAGTGGTCTTAGAGGTGTCTTAGTGCAGAAACTATGGCCTCAAACTGTTAAGATATATTGGGACCCATGGTTAAATATCCCAGTTATTAAGCCTAAACAAGAGGAAATAGATCTCTTCTACTTGTTAAGATTAAGCGAGCCCGGAGATGCAAGGCCTGCTTTTAAAGGAGATATTGAGAGATTAAAAGGAGCCTTAAACTACGAGTTCAACGATCTCTCGTTGTTTAATAAATATATTGATGGTAAATTCATACTTCTCAATAAAGTACCACACTGGGATCTAATGTACGAGGTTGTAGTATCAGGTAATGTCATTGGTCAACTCTACTATGACCCTTTTAATGATAAATGGAGGTTTAGATTAACACATCAAGGAGCATATATAGCAGTTCAATTAGGTGCTGTTGACACAATTACCGCTGAGCCGCCTTTCTATGCAGGCCGCTTAATTAGCGGTAAATATGGAGGATCATCTAGACAAGTAGTAGTACTTGATTCACGTAAAAATATTCGTGCAATTGGCGAAGTATCTGAGAACAATGGCGTACTTTTAATTAAGACGTTTCACGAAAGACTCCCACCAGTAGAGACTAGTGAGAAAAGTGCTTCCATGGACTTTACTATTTCACGTAATTTAAATGGCCTACAAAGCCTCGAAGATAAGTCTATAAGTTTTCTCGAGAGATTAAGTAGGAGATTTAATTTAAAACCTGTGGTCTCATATTCTGGAGGTAAAGATAGCCTCGTGGCTTTGGATCTAGCTTATAGGGTTTTCGGAGAGCTTGAAATAGTATTTAATGATACAGGATTAGAACTGCCAGAAACTTTAAGAAACGTTGAAGAAGTCTCTGATTTTTATAAATGTAAGGCACATTGGGCATCAGCCGGTAACATCTTCTGGAAGGCCATTGAGATTTTCGGGCCACCAGGCAAAGACTATAGGTGGTGTTGTAAAATAGCTAAATTAGCACCTATAGCTAAGTTAACTAAGGCTCTCTGGCCTAGTGGAGCGTTAAATATTGTTGGTCAAAGAGCCTATGAATCTTTAGATAGAGCTCGTAGTCCACTAATTTGGCGTAACAAATGGGTTTCACATATGATTAGTACTACGCCAATCCAGTACTGGGGACAGTTAGCATGCTGGTTTTACATATTTAAATACAAATTGCCTTACAATAGGCTCTATGAAGAGGGCTTTGACAGACTAGGTTGTTATTTATGTCCATCTTCAGCGCTCGCCGAGTATAAGGAGATCGAAAAATTATATCCTGAATTATGGATAAAATGGTGGAATGTACTTGAATCATGGCGATTAAAACTCGGACAGCCACCGGAATGGAGTAGATTAGGGTTATGGAGATGGCTTACTCCAGCAACAGCTAAGAAGAGGATGGTAGTTCAATTGAAAGACTACCAGATTAACTGGGTTGAAGAATACAAGAAGCGATTAATGAGTAGTAGAATTAACATGTATCCTGTGCTAGTTTATAGTGAAGGATCTAAGTTTACAATAGTGTTCAATGAGACAATAATACCAGCACACTGCAAAGAACTAGTAGTTGCTAATCTAACAAACACAGGGTTTACTGTAATAGAGCAGGCTAATGCTATAGAAATTTACAAGGAAAAATTACATGTAATTATTCATAAAAACACTTTACAAGCAGAAATACCAACACAAGACTGCTTTGAGGATCTCGTAGATATATTCAAGAACATATATAGGCTTCGAGCATGCACGCTGTGCGGTAGTTGCGTGATATGGTCTCCTCGAGGCTCAATGAAGCTTACACCAAACGGGCCTTGCCTAATGAGTAAATTAGATGAAGAATCAATGCGAGTATTTATAGAAGTTTGCCCTATAAGTGACCAGCTAGTAGAGAAGATATTTATTCCAATTATCCTAAGAGATTATAGGGCTTTTAAACGTAAGAGTAGAAAAAGACTTAAATTGTCATTATAATATCATTAGAACTACTTCTTTAAGAATACACCAGCTCTTAGAAATCTCTTCTCTGCTTCATATATTTCTTCTAGTATGTCTGCCCCACTAAAAACCCTGCTTAGAATTCTACCAGCTTCACTTGTACTTACACCCCTGGCTGCTAGGGCTAATAATGCCTTCTCTTTAAACCGGTATAGTAACATGGATCTTGTCACGAGATCCTCATATATTCTTCTCTCATTACTTGTTAACTTCAAACTTCTCCTAGCTTTATCTAAGATATTGAGTTCTACTTCAATATCACCTTTTACAAGCGTTAATGTGGCATAACCACACTTAGGACACAAATAGTCTTTCATGCTACTTAGAATCTCTTTAACCGTTCCTTCTATAGTATGTCCACATTTGACACATATAAGTAAAACTCGTCTCCGCATTAACTTCTCCAGGTAGGTTGTCTTATCTAGTGTAGGTAGTTCTTTAATAATGGGTATTTCAACGTATTCTAATATAATTGCATGGTGTTTTTGTAATGTATTATAAATTCTACGTGTAATTTGGATAGAGCCTTCTCGAATTCTTTCTGCTAGTTGCCTAAGGGATTTAATATCGTAATCTCTAAATAAGACTTCTTTTAAAGCCTCATCGCCAATAACTGTTTCTGTGAAGGCTTCGAGGAGTCTTCTACTAGTAGGCGTGCCGGGTGAAATGGCTCCAAATCTTTGTCCTACTTGGTAAATTCTCCAGAGAAAGGTGTTACTACTCATAGCTATCTGCCTGATCTTTTCTGGCGTCACATATTTATATAGATCTCTAATCGTGCCTACAATATATTCTACTATGTGTTCATCAATTAAATCGATAAATCTAATAATTATAGCATATGATGTAGAATGTATTTCAAATCTAATGTATGGAAAATAAGATTTAAGTACATATCTAACAATATCCCTGATCGCGTTGTTTACACGACTTCCACCAAAGACATTTATGACTACTATCTTGAAGTCCTTGATGTAATCTACATATATAGTTATATCATCGCCAAGATCTTTGACGTATTCTAATATTTCACTTGTTACGTTAGGTAGAAAGTTCTCAACATTTCTAATATGAGCTTTTATAGATCTAAGAGCTTCACCTACTTTACTCGCAGTACTATATTCTACTGGTATATTTTCTCCCTCCCAGTGTGGTATAAAAGCTTCGGTTAACTCTATACTTACTGGCTCTACATAGAGTTTGGCATCTCTATCATTATAGTTGAGAACACGCCAAGGACGACCAGCAAGAATAAGTACATCACCGGGTGAAATATTTACTACTACGTATTCTTCATCTAGAACACCGATTCTTTTATCACTTGAAATATCTACGACATTAACTTCTCTACTTG
This sequence comes from Desulfurococcaceae archaeon, assembly GCA_020833225.1. Taxonomy (GTDB): domain Archaea; phylum Thermoproteota; class Thermoprotei_A; order Sulfolobales; family Desulfurococcaceae; genus UBA285. Next base: position 1,402 of record JAJHQS010000016.1, on the reverse strand, counting down.
AAGGTATCATTGATGTCGTATATAAATACAACTTAGTTTTTCTAGTAGGTTTTAGAACACTGTCATGTACACTTAATACACGTGTATAAGATAAGAACTCTATAACTTTCTTATACTCATCAAATTCTAAATTACTGTAAAGAGGTATTTTCTTTATGGTCTCAAAAAATTCGCTTATAGACACACCATTGGGATTAAGAGCTATATATAATGCTATGGCATATGCAAGAACATCAAGTGGTTTTTCTATCACATATTCCTCTTCAAGATCTCCACTAATAGTTCTCAATGTGAGTACGCGTGCTTCTAGTTCATGTAATATATTATCTGTTACTATTATAGTACCTTCACTGACTTCTCCTATTCTATGTCTACTCCTACCTACACGTTGTACTAATCTAACTGCTTGCCTAGGTGACATGTATTGGACAACGTGTTCTACATGTCCGATATCTATACCGAGTTCTAGGCTCGAAGTAGCTACTAGTATATTTATTTTCCTTTCTTTAAAAGCTCTCTCAACGTTCTCTCTGTGTTGTTTTGAGAGACTCCCGTGATGAACCTCCACCGTGAATTTATGAATACTGTTTAGTTGTCTTAGAAGGTAATTTAAACTCTCAGCAAGTGTTCTAGTATTCGTGAATACTAGTATATGCTTATGTTTCTTAGCTAAACTAAGAATAGTGTTAATTCTTGATGCTAATTTGTAATTATCAACTTCATTACAAATTAATTTACACTCTTCACTGGCACATTCTGTGGGATTTACTACTTCTATTTTAAAAGCCTTCAAGCCCGGATCTCTAATTACAGTAACGTCTCCACCTGAAGATAACATTTTAACAGCTAGTTCGATGTTGCTGAGAGTAGCTGTTAATGCCACTTTTACAAATTTCTTCTTGATGATTTCCTCAAGTAGGTTCAATACTGTTAAGAGCAATGCGCCTCTTTTACTCTCAAGCATTTCACGGTACTCGTCAATAACAACGAATTCTATATTTCTAAGTTTATCTCTTAACGTATCATCTAGTAGTATGTAGTTGAGTGATTCAGGTGTAGTTATCAATATATGTGGCGGATCTTTAGCAATATGTTTTCTTAAACTACCTGGAGTATCACCATGTCTAACAGCAACACGTAACTCAAAACACTCACTAATTAGCCTAAGTCTACGCTCTAAGTCCCTATTGAGGGCCCTTAGCGGGGTTATGTATATTACTGCTATAGGTTCAACTTTCTCAGCTGAAATTCTCAGCATAATTGGAAACATCGCGGCTTCTGTCTTCCCACTACCCGTGGGGGCTATTATTATCGCGTGTTTACCTTTAAGCAGATGTTTTAAACTCTCACGCTGTATATCTGTTAACTCCTCATAACCTAGTTTTTTAAGGCATTCAGCTAT